>CAIPSZ010000033.1 GCA_903867845.1 Candidatus Kerfeldbacteria bacterium
AGAGCGTCCCTGCCTGCGTGTACGGGCTCATTTTCTACGCTTGTATCTTGGCCATTGGCTTCGTGCAACGACGAAAAAATATTCCCTCAACTCCCGCTAACGTCTAACGTCTATGGACACGCAACCCCAGCCAGCAATTGAGAAAGTGCCAGTGAAGAAGCGCCGCACGTGGTACTGGTGGCTCCTTGGCATCGTCGTCGTTATCATCCTCGCCGTGGCGTGGACTGGTGTGTACCAAATCCCAGTGGCATCAGCAATTATGGGCGCAAACAAGCCCAAAGACCTCGGCGTGAAGGTGAGTGATGCAGCCATGACCTCACTGCAAACGAAAATTGCTACCAAAATTACTGGCGCGGCAATTGACTACAATTCTCCGGTCGATCAAATCTTCTCTGGGACAGTTCCGGTCGACACGCAGAACACTTCGGAAGAGATTACGACCTGGTTGGCGAAGCGTGCTGGAACCAATGCACCGGTCACGAACGTCCAAGTGTGTATGATCGAAGGTGGTGTGGAAGTATCCGGACTGTTACACAAGTACGTCAACGCGCCCGCCTACGCCAAGGTAATGATTACGCGTACCGGTGAGAAAAGCGTGAGTTTGCAGATTACGGAAGCCAAGGTTGGAAAAATTACGGTACCGCAGAAGTACCTAACGCAGGCGCAGGATTGGTTCACCAAGCAGACGAACAGCCGCATGGCGAGCATCCCCGGCTTCTCCATGACCCAGCTGGAGTACCATGCGGGTTATAACATTTTCAAAGGCACAATGCCCGCAACGGCACGACCTGCTGCTGGCGGGTGGAGTGACTTACTGTTGAAGTAGGATCAAATTTACGCGAAGAGCGTGGTACACTTTGGCCATGCCTCTTTCGCGTCGTCAGGAAAAACTGCAACACGTCGCCAGCCAGCGCCAGGCTGGTTTCATCGTTGTGCTTGAAGATATTCACGACCCGCACAATGCCGCAGCAATCCTCCGTACCTGCGACGCTTTTGGCGTGCAAGATGTGTGGTTCATTTTCAATAAGGAAAAAGCCTACAACCCAAAACGCGTGGGGAAGTCCAGCAGCTCATCGGCGAACAAGTGGCTATCCTTTCGCGTGTTTAAGTCGGTTGCTGATTGCAAAACAGCGCTCAAGAAGTTGAAGTACGAATCAGTGGGTACGGTGCTGCGGCCTGGTGCTGAAGATTTTACCAAAGCCAAGCTCATGGCAAAACGGATTGCCTTGTGGGTGGGCAATGAACATGCTGGACTTTCTGAAGAAGCGAGCGCGGCGTGCGATCGCCTGCTCATGCTGCCCATGGCTGGGTTTGTGGAAAGCTTGAACGTTTCGGTAATGACGGCAATTTGCATCTACGAAATTAGCCGGCAACGGTATGGCGGTAAATACCAAAAGAGCCCGCGCGAAGTAGCGGCACTACTGAAAGACTTCTCAATTCGATGATTCGTCATGCCGAACTCGTTTCGGCATCTCATTTACAAAGGGATCCTGAACCAAGTTCAGG
>CAIPSZ010000034.1 GCA_903867845.1 Candidatus Kerfeldbacteria bacterium
CTAGTACATAAGATTCTGGAACTTGTTGAGCATAGTTGCAGCCGAATAATCGAGTTCGGAAACCCAATTGATACGAGCCGCACCCGCGCGTTCAAGTTCGCGCTCGCCATACTGCTAGAGTGCGCGGAAACCCAATACCAAACGCGACACAGTACATGAAACTACAAGGAGGTCGTAATGTTGAAGTCCGCGTTCTTCGCTTGCATTTGCTTCAGCCTGCTCTGCACCGGGATCGTGCTCGCGCAGCCAAGTTCTGGCCGGCATGAGAGTAACCTCGATGCTTCGCTCCACCTCTGCGGTGACCAGGATTTCTCGGTCCGCCACCTCTTCCCCAGCGCCACTGGTGACCCGGCGCTCCTGGTGAAGCGGCCGTCTGGGTTCTACGCCGAAGCCACGTACCAGTTGTTCCCGGGGTTCCATGCCGGGGGTCGGCTGACGCACTATGAATTGCCGGATGATCCAGCAGGTCGGTACGCGCAAACCGTTGAAGGCGCCTCGCCACTGGTGACCAGTGTAAGCGCAGGCCAGACGCAATTCGGTTTTGTCGGTTACCTAGCAACCGCCTGGGCGCAGCCCACGCGGCGCGCGTCGTGGCTCCACACCCGTGTGAGCATCGGCGGTATTCTGGATGCCACGGGATTCCGCGTGACGACCGCGACGCAAGGTGGTGGTAGTGTTTCGCAGGATGCGGGAGTCGGTCGCATCCACGACCACCAGTTCTTCCTGAACCTGGACCTGGGTTTCCGTAACCCCTTCGTGCACACTGATGATCTGTTTTACGTTCGGTGTAGTGTCATCCGTTCGATTCCGGTATTTTCCGGTGACACGCCCGGGCTGGTCGTCTCGCCTGGTGATCCCACGCACATCGCGCTCGGTGTCGGCATCTCCCTCTAGCTCATTTGAACCCCAGTCCAGTGGACTGGGGTTTTGACAAACTCCACACGCAGTGGTAGAGTATTTTCGCGGCGAGACAAGACACCGCCCCCACTGGGGGCACTTTGCGCATCGCCACTTTTTCTCATATGCAAGGCCACACCCGAAGTACCATTTCCACGTACTGGAAACACGTTCGACGTTACCCGTTGACCACCGCGTGCGCTGTGGCAGCGATCATCCTCGCGTCGTCCGAAGGTGTCATCCTGCCACTCTTCTTTAAGAAGTTTTTCGACACGCTCTCGCTAGCAGGGACGCAACGTGCGAGTACGGCTGCGCAGCTACTGCACACCCTGCTCTTCATTGGCATCCTCGAACTCGCCGGGTGGGCAATGTTCCGCGTCGCAACCTTCACCTCCATTCAAGTGCAAGGGAAGGTCATGTTTGACGTGAGCGTCATGTGCTTTGCCGCGTTGCACCGGCACGCCTCAAGCTTCTTCGCGAACAACTTCGTCGGCTCACTGGTGAAGAAGGTGAAGTGGTTCTCCCGTGCCTTCGAGAAGGTCTCGGACGATATCTTCTGGCGGATCATTCCCATGGTCGTTAACCTCATCGCGGTGTGCGTCGTCCTCTTCATGCGAAATGCGCTACTCGGAACGGGCATTGCTATTTGGCTCGTCATCTTCCTTAGCGCGCAGGCGTTCTTCATACGCTACAAGCTCAAGTACGACCTCGCCCGTTCCGCTGCGGAGACGAAGTCGACCGCCGTCCTCGCCGATACAATAACGAACAGCAGTACGATCTCGCTCTTCGGCGGCTTCCGGCGAGAGGTGCAGCGCTTCAGCCGGGCGATGGGCGAGCAGCGGCGTCTCTACATGCTCAGCTGGAACATCAGCGGCGTCTTCGACGCTATCCAGGCGTTCCTCATGCTCTTCCTAGAAGTTGGCGGATTCGTGGTCGTCATCCACCTGTGGAAACAGGGGTTGCTCACCCTCGGTGACTTCGTGCTCTTCCAATCCTACGTGCTCGTGCTGGCGAACCGGCTGTGGGACTTTGGTAAGGTCGCCCGCGATATCTACGAGAGCCTAGCCGATGCCGACGAGATGACGGTCATCCTCGAGACACCGCTGGAAGTGCAGGATGCGCGCACGGCGAAACCGCTCGGGGTCACAGCAGGCGCCGTGCACTTCGACCGTGTGGACTTCAACTACAACCGCACGCGTTCGGTTTTACATCGGTTCTCGTTGGACATTGCTCCACGCGAGCACGTGGCTCTCGTCGGGCCTTCCGGTGCTGGCAAATCCACGGTGGTCAAACTCCTGCTGCGCTTCCACGACGTGGAAGGTGGGCGCATTACCATCGATGGGCAGAACATCGCCTCCGTGACGCAGGAGAGCTTGCGCCAGCACATTGCCCTCGTCCCGCAAGACCCAGTCCTCTTCCACCGCACCCTGCTGGAGAACATTCGCTACGGCAGACCAGCAGCAACAGACGAAGAAGTTTTTACTGCGGCAAAGGCAGCAAATTGTCACGAATTCATATCCGCATTCCCGGATGGGTATCAGACCTACGTTGGTGAGCGGGGCATCAAACTCTCGGGTGGCGAACGCCAGCGTGTCGCCATAGCTCGCGCGATGATTACCAACGCACCGATTCTGGTGCTGGACGAAGCAACGTCGAGTTTAGATTCAGAATCGGAGCAAGAGGTGCAGGCAGCGCTCGCGAAACTCATGGAAGGGAAGACCGTGCTCGCCATAGCGCACCGCCTCTCAACGATTCGCGCTATGGACCGCATCGTTGTGCTGGAAGGTGGGAAGATTACCGAGCAGGGGACGCACAACGAACTGTTGCAGAAATCTAAAAGTACATACAAGAAGCTGTGGGATTTGCAGGTACGCGGCGTTGAGATGGTCGACCAAGCCGTTCCTGTGCTTACCCCAGAGCCACAATCCTGCGACTAAACGAGAAACCCCGACGCATACGCATGGGGTTTCTTTGTCCTGCCTGAACTTCTATACTGTAGGTAGAGTTCTTAACTCCATGCCTATGCCAACCTATGACTGCAAGAAAATTCTCAAGCCGTTTCTGAAAGCGAAAGCCGGGAAGCCAGAGATAGTGAATGTACCAGCGTTCAAGTTCCTTGCGCTAGCTGGAAAAGGCGACCCGAGTGGCAAGGAATTCGGTCTAGCGTGCGGCGCACTGTACAGCA
>CAIPSZ010000035.1 GCA_903867845.1 Candidatus Kerfeldbacteria bacterium
AGTACACCAGAGCAATAATGTCGATAAGAGCACCCATCACCTTTTTCCACATGACCACCAACAGTTGCATCGAGTTTATCGGGGAACGTATCCTTGTCCTTAGCACGATGTTGGAAAATAATTTTCCCATCATGCGTGTAAAACCAAACATGGATCTCTTGGTGCAAGAGACCTTTTTTGTGCACATTCACCCGCGAGTCCTCTCCAAGGATGCTGCCATTTTCATCAACGATATTGATATTGGCTTGGTCGGTCATATTTTATTGCAACATGCCAGTAATAAGGCTGATCTTCTTTTTACGTGACCAGCGTTTTATTTGTCGTTCTCGCCGCGAGGCCACTACATAAGACGGAAATACTTTGGTATACACGAGTTGGAATGGTCGCCGTCGCTTAGTCCAGAACGCTGCCTTACCTGCCTCATGATCCTTTAATCTTTGTATTATGTTCGTCGTTGATCCGACGTAAAGACTGTTATCAGAACACTCTAAAATATATACCCAGCTTTGCCCCTCGACTAGCTCGGGGCACTCGACTCCTGGAAATTGAAAGTGAACATCTGGCATAGAGTGGTCGAAGACCACGAGCGAGGTCGAGCTTGGTGAGACCGAGTCGAGTGGTACCCCCGGCAGGAGTCGAACCTACATCTTGGGCTTAGAAGTCCCTTGCACTATCCGTTGTGCTACGGGGGCGTAGCGAAAAACTCTACGAGTTTACAAGCCGAACGTCAATCTTCATCCTTCTCCTTCTTCCCTCTACGGTTGTGAAAAGCTTTGTACACTTCACGCAATTGCTGGTTGGTCACGTGCGTGTAAATTTGCGTCGTGGTAATGCTGGCGTGGCCAAGCATAGATTGCACGCTGCGAATGTCTGCACCGTTCATGAGCAGGTCGGTTGCGTACGAATGGCGCAGCGTGTGCGGCGTGATGCGCTTGGTAATGCCAGCCGCCTTAGCGTAGAACTGCACGATGCGCTGGATGGACCGTGGGGTAAGGGGTTTGAAATTCTCGCTGGAGCGTTTGATTGCCCGGTCGTGCCGCAGGAACATCCACTCTTCCTCATCTGTTCGTTTTTTTAAGTACTCGCCAATCCAGTGCCGTGCATTATGACTGAGAAAGACGACGCGCAGCTTGCTACCCTTGCCGCGGACGGTGAACTCGTCCTTCTCCATGTTGATCTGATCTTTCTTCAATCCTGCTAATTCGGATACACGTAACCCCGTCGAGAAGAGAAGTTCGAGGATAGCCTTATCCCGAATCTGTATGATGTTCTGCTGTTCAATCTTAAGCGGCGCTTCCAAGAAACGTTCCAAATCCGATCCTTCCATGAAGCTCACCTGGCGTTCCTGCTGCTTCGCGAGCTCAACTTTTTCTGAAGAGAGCGTGGTCACGTCACGCTTGGCCATGTACTTCAGGAATGCACGCAAAGCAATGAGGTGGTAGTTGCGCGTGCTCGCTTTGAGTGGTTCTTTCTGCTGGTTTACCAACCGGTTCAGGTATAAGCGGTACTGCCGAACCTTTTCCGAGGTGATATCAGCAGGATCTTTCAAATCACCCCAGGAGAGAAATCGTGACAAATAGAAATGATAATTTTTTACGGTAAGCGGGGACACGTTCTTCTCAATTTCCAAGTACTCCAAGAAATCGGTGAGGAGCTTGGGGAGAGTGGGGGAAGCCATAGCGCGGATATTGTACGACACTTTACTCGAACTGCCTAGAGTGAATAGGGAGTTGACGAACAGTACACCTTCTCGTACAATGCAATCTCCGTCCCCTATTCCCGTTCATTGTACCGGTTCAACCCCGGCCGTTGATGCTCGGACATGCATCGCCCTGTTTCCGTGTTTAGACCTCCCGGCTGTGTATTTCACGGCCGGGAATTTTTTGACTTTCACAATAAACGTACGTACCATAACCACAAAGAAACCTAACCGTAGGGGAGGGCGGCAGACCTCCGAGATCAGGTCATATGGTAAATTGAGGGACCCGGGTAGCTCCTCTACCCGGGATTTTTTGACACGAGTTTGTACTCATTCTATACTCGACTCCTGAGTATTTCTTATCGCTCTTTGCCCAACCAGGGCCCGTTGATGCACGGTTTTGCATCTTGACTTCATGATCCGCCTCCGATTCCCGGGCAGGTGCACTGCTCGGGATTTTTTTGACTTTAAAACGATAACTTCATACAATACAGGAAAAGAAAATCCCTCGAAGATGAGGGCGGTTAATCCCCGAGACAGGATTAAATATACGTACCTGCTACAACACCCAGGCGGCTCCTCTGCCCGGGATTTTTTTCGTGTCTTGCTGAACTTGGTTCAGCATCTCTAGACCCAGAGGTCCTGAACCATGTTCAGGACGACACAGTTGACAGAACGTCTAATCCCCGTTATAGTCTCTGCGTCTCAATATTTACTGGTACGGCGACATCGGTCTCCCCCTCGACGAGCTCGGGGTGACTAGGTCACCGCGAAAGGACCATGGTATGCTCGACAAGACCGCCAAGGATAGGATTATTAAGAAGTACAAGACCCACGAAGGGGACACGGGCTCGCCCGAGGTCCAAATTGCCATACTCTCGCACGAAATTGAGCAACTCACCGGCCACTTGAAGACCCACAAGAAGGACTTCAGCTCCCGCCGCGGTTTGCTCAAGAAGGTCGGCCAGCGCCGCCGCCTCATGGTCTACTTGCAGCGCGAGGACAACACCCGCTTCGAAGAGCTGGCCAAGAAGCTGAAGCTCAAGGCGGCAACCTACGTGATTCCCACCGCCCCAGCCGAATAATGATTTCCACTGCAGACCAACGCATCGGCGTCTTCGTAGACCTCTCTAACCTCTACCACTCGGCACGACGGCTCCACGGCAGCCGCCCGAATTTTGGCGGAATTTTAGAAAAGGGCGTGAGCAACCGCAAACTTATCCGCGCTTTTGCGTACGGGATTAGCAACCAGACACCCGAAGAAGAAAAATTCTTTGAGTCGTTGACGAAGCAAGGCTTTGAACTCCGGATGAAAGAACTGCAGGTGTTCGGCGATGGCACGAAGAAAGGTGACTGGGACGTGGGCATTGCCATTGACGCTCTGCGTTACGCCAAGAAGGTAGATGTGGTTATCCTTATTACTGGTGATGGCGACTTCGTTCCCTTGGTACGCGCCTTGCAGCACGAAGGCGTGCGCGTGGAAGGCATGGCTTTTGGTTTAGCAGCCTCTATCAAGCTCAAAGAAGCCGTTGACCAGTTCACTGACCTCTCTGCCGACAAGCGCTCGTTCCTCATCCCGAGCAAACTGGCGCGTGAAGGTCGTATCCGCTTACTCCGTCGTTAATTTCATTCATTAACTTTACTCATTAACTGCTCCAGCTCGCGTTCGTGGTTTGAAGTCAGCAGCGTACGTCCCTAAAGACGCGCTCTCCTGACTGCAAACTGTGGGTGCGGCGGAGCGAAAGAAAGGTCCGCCCTATGGCAGACATTAAGACATTCACCGCCGACATTGGCGGCAAGACCCTCACCATCCAGACTGGCAAGTACGCCGGGCTGGCCAGCGCCGCGTGCACCGTCCAGTACGGTGACACCGTCATCCTCGCCACTGTAGTGCGCTCCACCAGCGTCCGCGAGGGCATCGACTACTTCCCACTTATGGTGGACTACGAGGAACGCCTCTACGCCGCCGGGAAAATTAAAGGCTCGCGCTTCATCAAGCGGGAAGGTCGCCCGACCGACGAAGCCATCCTCACCGGCCGCGTCATTGACCGCTCGGTGCGCCCCTTGTTTGACCAGCGCATGCGCAACGACGTGCAAGTTTCCATTCTCGTCCTCTCGTGGGACCAGGAGAACGATCCCGATATTCCAAGCTTGATTGGCGCCGCAACCGTGCTCTCCATGTCCGAAATTCCGTGGAGTGGCCCGATCGGCGGCGTGCGCGTCGGCCAGATCAACGGCGAGTGGGTGCTAAACCCCAGCTACGAAGCGCGCGACAAGAGCGACCTGGATTTGGTACTCGCCGCCAGCAAGGAAAAGGCTGTGATGATTGAAGCTGGCGCCAAGCAAGTCGATGAAGCCACGGTCGCTGGTGCCGTGGAATTCGGCATGAAGCACAACCGCAAAGTTATTGAGCTCATCGAGCAGGTTGTGGCTGCGGTTGGCAAACCCAAGATCGTCATTGCCACCGAAGGCGCAGACGCGGATGTGAAGAAGAAGCTCCACGCCAAAGTCGAAGCGTTCTTCACGGCCGAGAAGAAGCAGAGCCTCTTTGCTGATCCGAGCAAGCAAGCGCAAAGCGCGGCAATTAAAGCCATGACGGACGAGCTCGACGCCATGCTCAAAGCCGATAATGAAGTGAGCAAGGACGAGCGCGCTATGGGCGTGGGCATGCTGGATGAATTCATTAGCGAAGCTGCCATGTCCTTGGTCCTCGAGACGGGCAAGCGCGTGGACGGCCGCGGTGTGGATGAAATCCGCCCTTTGTCTGCTGCGGTTGGGTTACTCCCCCGCACGCACGGCACGGGTTTGTTCCAGCGAGGTGAAACGCAAGTGATGTCCATTGTCACGCTCGGCTCACCTGGTGACGAGCAGACCTTGGATGGCATGGAAGAGACCGGCAAGAAGCGCTACATGCACCACTACAACTTCCCTTCCTATTCGGTGGGTGAAGTGAAACCGAACCGCGGCCCGGGCCGTCGTGAAATTGGCCACGGTGCGCTTGCCGAAAAAGCACTCATGCCGGTGCTCCCAGACAAGGAAACCTTCCCGTACACCATTCGCGTGGTGAGCGAAGTTATGTCCAGCAATGGTTCCACCTCGCAAGCGTCAGCGTGCGGCTCATCCCTGTCCCTCATGGACGCGGGCGTGCCCATTACCGCGCCGGTCGCCGGCATTGCCATGGGGCTCATCGTGGACCCGAAGGATGCCAGCAAGTACAAGGTCATTACCGACATCCAAGGCATTGAAGACCACGCCGGTGGCATGGACTTCAAAGTGGCAGGCACGAAGAAGGGCATCACTGCTATCCAAGTCGACATCAAAGTGGATGGCCTGACCATGGACATGGTAAAGGAAGCGCTCACTGGTGCGCAGAAAGCCCGGTTGCAAATCCTGGACGTCATGAATGGCGCCATTGCCGAGCCGCGCAAGGAACTTTCACCGTACGCGCCGCGCATCACCACGGTCCGCATCAATCCTGATCTCATCCGCGACGTCATTGGCAAAGGTGGCGAGACCATCAACAAGATCATTGACGAGTGCGGTGGTGCCGACGTCACGAAGATTGACATTGATGATGATGGCTTGATCTTCATTACCTCCACCAGCGCCGAAATGGCGACGAAGGCCGAGGAATGGATTAAGAACATCACCCGTGAAGTCGTACCCGGTGAAATCTTCGAAGGCACGGTCACCCAGATCATGAAGGATCGCAACAGCGGCGGTGAGATTGGCGCTATCGTGGAGTTTGCGCCAGGCAAAGATGGCATGGTCCACATTTCTGAATTTGCCGCTGCGCGCATCCGCGCCGTCTCGGACGTGGTCCAGGTCGGCCAGAAGCTGAAGGTGAAGGTGATGGAAGTGGACAAGGAGCGCGGTCGCATTAGCCTCTCGGTGAAAGCCCTGGGCAGCGAGAGCGACCTCGTCATTCCTGACTCCGCCCTGGCGCCTGCCGGCTTTGAAGGCAATAGTGGCGGCGGCTTCCATGGTCGCAGCAACGGCTTCCGCAATGGCGGCGGCGACCGCGGCCACTTCCGCCGACGCGAGTAAACACACGTAATTGAAAAAGCCGCTCGGGATTTCCGGGCGGCTTTTTGGTTTGCAAGTGCTATGCTTGGGCCATGCGCATCCTGAAGCCAACCGTCACCTCGCTCATCATCGTCCTGGCCAGCGGGCTCATTCTGCTCACATTTTTCCTGCGTCCGTCCTGGCAAATTGGCGGCGACGGGTTTGGCTACTACGCCTACGTCCGGTCCGCACTCTTCGACCACAACCTCAACCTGACGAACGAGTTTCAGTACTTCGACGCGCACTACAACCGGCAGTCGTTGAGCTACTACCGCACACCGACGGGGAAAACCGGGGATCCGTTTTCCATTGGGCCGAGTATCCTCTGGCTCCCATTCGTCCTTGTGGCCGATGGCGTGCAGCACGTTGGGCACGTTGCTGACCCGAACCCAATCTCTGGGTACAACACGCCCTACCAAGTTGCGGTCGCGCTTGGCACCTGGGCGTACGCGCTGCTTGGCGCCGGCCTGCTTTTCCTCGCACTCGCGCGACTCACTCGCCCGTGGCCCGCGTGGTGGGCAACACTTTCCATATTTGGCATTTCACCACTTTGGTACTACCTCATCTACGGCCCGAGCATGGCACACGGCATGTCGTTTGCAACGGGTGCTGCGCTCTTCGCTCTTGCCGTGCACTTTTTTAAGAAACCCGAACGGACCCTATGGCATGCCCTCGGGCTTGGCGCGCTCGTTGGTCTGGCATTCCTGGTCCGCTGGCAGGATGTGCTCATCGGGCTCATCCCGCTCGCCACGTTCTTCCGCGGTACATTACGCCGCCAAGTCACGGAGTGGTGCGGCTGGATCGTTGGTGGCTTCCTGCTGGTGAGCTGGCCGCAATTCGTTGTCTGGCAAAAACTCTATGGTGCGTTCCTGACCATCCCGCAGTCTACGTCGTTCTTCTCGCTGAGCCACCCACACCTCTGGCAGTTCCTCACGTCGGCGCAGCACGGGATGTTCGCTGTGCACCCACTTCTCCTTATTGGTCTAGCGGGAATGCTGTGGGCAATCAAGGCGTGGCCACTCCTGATTTGGCCAACGCTCGTCGTTCTCTTCGCCGAAATCTACCTCAACGCTGGATTGAACGACTGGTTCGGCGGCGCATCCTTTGGCGCCCGACGAATGGTGAGTGTCCTATTTGCTTTCGCGCTAGGCTTAGCATTTGTATTAAGCAAAGCTCATCGCTTATGGCAGCGCGCAACGCTCACTGCCATCATTATTATTGCTATGCTGTTCAATCTGGGGCTGGCGGTAGCGTACGCTCGTGGCTACCTTCCCCTGGAAGCACCGACCACTTTGCACGCGCTCTATACCGAACCCTTCCGGGCGCTCCTTCACCTCCGCCAGTAGCACAGCGTGCCAGTAGAAAAGTCTTGCGCTGTGCGCTCCATGCCGTACAATAAAATCTGTGCTTCTTTTTTAACCAAAAAATGAAATGGAAAGTGTTGCCGACCTGCAGCAGCGCTACGAGACCACCGACGCCTGGGGCCTCGCCACGCAGCTCGATCTCCACACCTGCGACGCGAGCACCATCCGCGACGCCGAAAAAATTAAACAGTTTGTCCGCGAACTCTGCGACCTCATTGGCATGAAACGCTTCGGCGATACCGTCGTTGTTGACTTTGGTGAGGACGAGCGCGTTGCCGGCTTCTCCATGACGCAGCTCATCGAGACGTCGCTCATCTCCGGTCATTTCGCGAACCAGAGCAACAACGTCTACTTAGATATCTTCAGCTGCAAGTTCTACGACCCCAACGTGGTGGCGGAGTTTGCCAAAAAATTCTTCCAGGCGCAGAACTTCAACATCGCCTGGGTCTTGCGGAAGTAAGGAGTTTTCCACAGTTCCCAGCCGCTCGGGAAACCGAGCGGTTTTGTTTTTTGGTGGTAAGCTGTGGGTATGCGCGCTACTGACTGGAAAACCTGGTACGACCATTTACACAAACCCACGTGGACGCCGAGCGGCCGGACCATTGGCATCATCTGGAGCATTCTGTACCCGATCATCATCGGCGTGTTCATCGCAATTTTCGTACGCACGGGCGCGGGTCAATTGCCATGGTACATCCTGGCAATTGCTTTAGTGAATGCCGTTGCGAATGCGTTTTTCACCTACATCCAGTTCAGATTGAAGAATCTCATGCTGGCGAGCGTCGACATCGTCATCGTGTGGGTGACCATCGTCGCTTCGGGTATCCTGCTCTGGCCGCACAGTAAAATCCTCGCGCTCCTCCTGCTCCCGTACTTGGTGTGGGTGAGCATTGCGAGTACACTGCAACTATCCATAACCAAAATGAACGTATGATCGCAAACCACTGGCACCCGCTGCAACCTGGACGAAACTTTGCCGGCACCCTGCTCATTGTCACCTTCCTCTTCCGGGCGTGGGTTGTGGTTATTATCATGACCTTTGCCGCGACGCGCTACGGTTTGTCCCAGCAGCTCATTTGGATAAGTGCGGTGAGTAGCTTGGCCGTGATCCTGGATTTCTTCTTCACCGCGCGTCAGTTCGTGGGCTGGGATAAAACGCCGTCACTCGTTTTCACCACCTACGCATTCAAGTGTGCGCTTATCCTGGTCGCCGTAAGCTACGCCGCCGACATTTGGCAGAGCACGCACGTGTGGAGCTACTGCGCGTTCGGGCTCTTCGTGGGTGCCGTGTTCGCTCTGGACTTCTACGTGCTCACGAAAAAACCTGTGAAAAAACTCCGCCGTAAATCCTCTCGCCGATGAAAAAACTTTTCCGAATTGCGACCTTAGGCATATTGCTCCTGCCTGTATCTGCATCAGCGGTAACAATTGATAACGTCGGCAGTACGCTCGGCTTGGGGAGTGCGGATTTGAAGCAGACAGTCATTAACATCATCCAGTGGGTGTTGGGCCTACTCGGACTCATTGCTGTCGTCATGATCATTCTGGGCAGTATCATCGCCGCGACGAGTGCGGATAGTGACCGGGGCGAAGCAGCGAAGCGGACAATTACCGCGGCGGTCATCGGCCTCATCGTCATCCTGCTCGCCTGGGCGATTGTCACCTTCGTCATCGGCGCAACATCGAATGTCACGAAATAGTCCATCGATCATCACCATCAACGGTAAACCCGGCGCCGGAAAAACCACGGTTGCAGAAAAGCTTGCCGCACGCTTGCACACCCACGTGCTCGATATTGGAAAGCTTCGCCGGCAAGAAGCGCGTCGTCGGAACATGACCCTCGCTGCATTCAACACCTGGTCAGAACAACACCCAAAGGCAGGTGATCGGAGTTTTGATACGGCACTGGTCCAAGCCGCTCGGAAGCAAAAGCGTGTGGTTATCACCAGTCGCATGGCTTTTCACTTCCTCCCCGAGTCATTTAAGGTCTTCCTGGACGTTTCCCCACGAGTGGGCGCGCAACGCGCGCTCACGGACAAGCATGATCGGGTGATCGAAGTCGGAGTACGACCAACGGTCGCCCACATCCAACGCTTGCACCAGCAGCGAATGCGCTCGGACACCCGTCGCTACCGAAAACTGTACGGGGTGAACATCTTTCGGCTCACGTCATACGACTACGTGCTCAATACCACCCATATCCCCATCCCGATAATGGTGAGTAAGGTAGCGAAAGCGTTCCGGAGCTGGCAGAAGGAGCAGGAAAAGAAAAAAGGCTAATCTTAGCCAAAGTATATTGTTGACAGAGCGTCAAATTGCTGCTATACTAGAAACAGAAATCAAGAACTGCTCTTTCCACATTCACTGATTACTACACTTGCTTCAAAAGGGCGAGGAGTGAGACAGTAGGCACCATCAAACGTTGTGGAGCTTCTGTTCTACTACTCGTCATAGCCATCCATGTGGCTGACTGAAAAGCAAAACTAGGAGAATATAAAAATTCCCTAGCTAAAAGGTTAACTCTTACGCTTTCGGGCCAGGGGTATAACCACAAGAGTGTTAGTCACACATTCCACGCACAGCATGGAAAAGCGAGGAATAAACATTTGTATATGGTCGATGGCAATGTCTGCGACGTTGAGGGCTTCTCTCGAGAAACCTTGAACGTCGCGGACATAGTCTACGTATACAAATTTATAGGGCCCAGGTCCTTATTAACTTTGTTATACGGCCGCTAGGGCCCTATTTTTATTGCTGAAATTATTGGCTGGATAGGGTATACTGCGTCCATGCCAAAAGTCGCCCCTACCAACACGCACGAAGCCAAACTCCGGAAGGCCGGGCACCGACTGATAGCGGGTGTGGATGAGGCGGGAAAGGGGAGCTGGGCAGGACCGCTCGTTACCGCAGCGGTGATTTTGGATGAGACCGATGTGCCGGTCGAACTCTTTGATTCAAAAATGCTGAACCCGAAGCAACGCGAGCGGGCGTTCGTTGGTATTACCAAGAAGGCGTTGAGCTGGGCTGTCCATGTGGTTCCAGTGAAAGAGATTGACAAGCACGGCGTGCACAAAGCAAATCTTGCCGCACTCAAGCGCGCGGTCGAAAAACTCCACGTCTCACCCGACGCGGTGCTCGTTGATGCGTTCAAAATTGACCTTGGCACAACGCCAGTGGTGAACATTATTGATGGCGACGCCTTAGAGCGAAGTATTAGTGCAGCGTCAATTATTGCCAAAGTTGTTCGGGATCAAATTATGAGCTCGGAACTCAATCGGCTCTACCCCGCATTCTACTTTCACGTGCACAAGGGCTACGGCACGCCCTTGCACCAAAAACTTTTGACTATGCACGGACCAACCCCCGAGCATCGTTTGAGTTTTCAACCCGTGAAAGACGCCTTGGCTAAAAAATCCCGACCCAAGAAGCACGCCAAAACCAAGGTACGTACAAAGTCGAAGAAAAAGAGTATAAAGAAGAAAGCTCCTCGTACGAAACCGCGGAAAGTGAAGCGCATTACCCGCAAGCGAAAGTAACCTATGGCAAAAATTCCCTCCGGCACAACCCTCTTCGACACCGAACACATCCTGCGCCGCATCGGCGTTGGCCCCGGGCAGGTGATTGCCGACCTCGGCTGCGGTGGTTCAGGCTACTTCGTGCTGCAATCGGCGAAGATGGTCGGGAGTAAAGGAACGGTGTTTGGCATTGACGTGCTCAAAGCTGCGCTCTCTAACCTCGTCAGCCGCGCGCGCTTGGCGGGATTGAAGAACATTGTGCCAGTGTGGTCGAACTTAGAAATGTACCGCGGCGCCCGCCTCGTCCGTGATGAAGTGGTGGACGTGAGCTTGCTCATCAACCTGCTCTTCCAGTCCAAGCGCCATGCTGATATCTTGCGCGAGTCATTTCGCATGCTCAAGCCGAACGGTCGCATGCTCGTCGTTGATTGGAAGGTAACGGGTATGAAAATGGGACCAAGCCAAGACAACCTGGTGTACGTTCCGGATTTGAAACAATCCGCTGAAGATGCTGGCTTCCAGTTTGTGGAGGAATTTTCCCCCGGGCCGTACCACTTTGGCCTCGTGTTCAAAAAGTAATGGGTCGTACGCAAGTGAAGGGCAAGCATGGTGAAGACCTAGCAGCTGGCTTTTTGCGCAAGCAAGGGTTTCGCATACTCGCTCGTAACGTGCGCACCCCGTACGGAGAAATCGACCTCATCTGCCACGACGGGCACCTGACCATGTTCGTGGAGGTGAAGTACCGTAGCAACAAGCGCTTTGGCGACCCAGAAGATGCGGTGGTGGGGAAAAAGCACGATCGCCTGTCCCAGTCAGTCGAGTGGTACGTCACGGAGCGCCATGTGCAAGGGGACTACCGCTTGGATGTGGTGACCGTGCACGAAGCCAAACCGTGGAAAGTCCTGCACCACATTCAGGATGTATGAGGAAGATAAAAAAGAAAGTCCCCTCGTTCAGTAACGAGGGGAAATTTGGTGTTGAGGTAAAGCGAGTAGCTCACGCTTTTTCGCTTTCAACGATGAGCGCGGCAATGCAGAGGAGCATGTGCGTACGTTTCGGGTCTTCCGGAAGAGGGAAAAGTAGGTGGCCATTCCAGGCAATGCGCTCGCCCGGCGGTTTAATTTTCACTATCCCCGTACGCGTCCGTGGGTTGTAATCACGAAGCATCAGGAGTTCACCTTCCGCAATGCGCTGAGTTTTCCGTCGTAAGGTAACGGTATACACCCCTGGCGGAAAGCCCCTGCTGGTAAGGGCTCGACAAATAAATGGAATGAGCTGCGCACTGTACTTCAAGGTATGCTGCCCGCAGCACAGTTCAACGGTTACTCCGATGTCATTTGCTAGCCGCTGCTTTCCGGTGGTATGAGCTTCTCTGCTCACATAGTCCCTCCTTTGGTTTGCTTTGGGCACAGTGTACGTGAGCAAAAGTACTACCGTCAATGACCCACGTCTGTTTAATGCCTTGACACCAATATGCATAAGTGCTATTTTTTCGCATTACCTAAACCCTTGAAGTACGGAGGAAGTTTTGAGAAAGCGGAGACACCCAAGCAGAAATCGGGTAAAGCACGCCTGTTTCAACTGCAAAGGCACCGGCGACTCTGGCGGTAACACCTGCACAGTCTGCGGTGGATCAGGTAGAAAGCATGGACGGGGTCCTTCACAGTACCGTGGCAATCTCAATGACATGCTTCGCCAGGTCAAACGCTTCATGAGCCTGTAGAAGTTGACAAAAACGTATCGTCCTGTATACTCTCCTTACACAACAGCCCCTGAATGAGGCTGTTTCTTTTTTAGCTACATTTGTATGGCCGAAAACCCAATCATTGAGGCGATGAAGCAGATCGCCGAGGAGAAGCGGATTCCCATGGACTCCGTCATCCACACCGTGGAGGCGGCGCTCGCCGTAGCGTACCGTAAGGACTTTGGCGAGAAGGACCAGAACATCAAGGTCGACTTTAGCCTGGAAGATGGCTCGAGCCGTGTCTTTGATACCAAAATCGTGGTGGAAGACGCGAAGAAAGCCACAACGGAAGCGTACGACGCCGAACGCAAGGCGAAAATCGAAGCCGAGGAAGCCGAACGCGCCGCGAAAGTTGCTGCCGGTGAAACCGTTGCCCGCACGGAAGAAGAGGCACACGCCATGAAGAAGGCTGAGGCAGTTGAGGAAAAAGTAGCGGAGGCGCAGCCCGAAGAACCAACCTTTGAACGCTTTGACCCGAAGACCGAAATCACCCTTACGGATGCACAGGTATTAAAGAAGGGCGCCGTCATTGGCGACACCATTCGCACCGAGCTCTTCCCCCCCGCCGCGTACGGCCGCATGGCTGCCCAAACGGCGAAGCAGGTCATCATCCAGCAGCTGCGCGAGGCCGAACGGGAAATCGTCTTCAAGGAATTCAAGGATAAGGAAGGCGAGCTCATCAACGCCACGGTCCAGCGCCAGGAAGGCCGCTTGGTGATGTTCGACATTGGCCACGCCATGGCCATCATGCCACCCAGCGAGCAGCTCCCCACCGAGCAGTACCGGGCTGGCGCGCGCATCAAGGTCTACATTGTGTCCGTGAACTCCACGACCAAAGGCCCGGAAATCATCGTCTCCCGCACCCACCCCGAAATGGTTCGCAAGCTCTTCGCCTTTGAAGTGCCAGAAATCCAGAACGCCACGGTGGAAATTAAAGCCGTCGCGCGCGAAGCGGGATTCCGCTCGAAGATTGCCGTAGCCAGCCTGCAGCCGAACATTGACCCGATTGGCTCGTGCGTTGGCCAGCGTGGCAGCCGCGTGCAGACCGTCATCAATGAACTCGGCGGTGAGAAAATTGACATCATCGAGTGGTCCGAGGACAACATTGCCTTCATTGGCAATGCCCTGTCTCCAGCCAAAGTTATTTCCATCACCCTTGACGACGAGACGCATACCGCTAAAGTCGAGGTAAAGGAAGACCAGCTCTCCCTGGCGATTGGCAAGTCTGGGCAGAACGTCCGCCTTGCGGCAAAATTGACGGGCTGGCGTATCGACATCGTTGGTGAAGGTGGTGCTCCGCGCCGTAGCAAGGAAGAGGCAGAAGCGGCGAAAGCGGCTGCCGCAAATCCTGAAGCTGCTCCAGCTGACGTGACGCCCGAAACTCCAGCGGAACCGACAGCGGAGGTAACCCCAGAAGCGCCAGCTACCGAAACTCCTGCCGAAAAACCGGCAGATGAAGCTACTTCGTAATTTTCTCTTTTTCCACGTACCCGTATGGAAATGACGCAGGTTCTCACCTTTGCCCTCGTGGCAGCAGTGCTCGCCCTTATCGTTGGCCTCTGGCTGGCGAAGTGGATTCTTGGACTCCCGCAAGGGACGGACAAGATGAAAGAAATCGCCCAGGCGATCCAGCAAGGCGCCCGCGCGTACCTCAACCGGCAGACGCAAACCGTCGCCTGGATTGCGGCGGTGCTCTTCGTGGTGCTCGGCCTGTTCGTGAACTGGACGACCGCCATTGGCTTCCTCGTCGGTGCCGTCCTCTCGGCGCTGGCAGGATACATTGGCATGAACATTGCGGTCCGCGCCAACGTCCGCACGGCTGAAGCCGCGAAAGGCGGCTTGGGCAGCGCGCTCAAGGTCGCCGTTCGCGGAGGCGCCGTTACGGGCTTGCTTGTGGTCGGCCTTGGCTTGCTCGGCGTGACCATTTTCTACTGGATCACTAAGGACGTGAAGGCGCTCATTGGCCTTGGCTTCGGTGGTTCGCTCATCTCCGTTTTCGCCCGTCTCGGTGGTGGTATCTTCACCAAGGCCGCGGACGTGGGCGCGGACCTGGTGGGTAAAGTGGAAGCTGGTATTCCCGAAGATGACCCGCGCAACCCGGCAGTGATCGCCGACAACGTCGGTGACAACGTGGGTGATGACGCGGGTATGGCTGCGGACTTGTTCGAAACCTACGCCGTGACGGCCGTTGCCGCCATGCTATTGGGTAGCCTCATCTTCAAGGGCATGGACAACGCTATCCTCTTCCCACTCGCCTTGGGTGGGGTGTCGATCATCGCGTCCATCCTGGGCACGTTCTTCGTGCGCCTCGGGGCAAAGCAGAACATCATGGGCGCCCTGTACAAAGGCTTGATTGCCGCCGGTGCCATTGCCGCCATCTTCTTCTACCCCATCACGCAGTGGTTGATGAAGGACAACGGCCAGTACTCCGTGACCAACCTCTACCTCGCTAGCCTCGTCGGTCTCGGCGTCACTGCGCTCATCGTGGTCATCACCGAGTACTACACGTCAACGAAGTACCGCCCGGTCCGCTCGATCGCCGAAGCATCCCGCACCGGCCACGGCACGAACATCATCACCGGCCTTGCCGTGGGCATGAAGGCAACCGCGCTCCCCGTGCTCAGCATCGTCGCTGGCATTTGGGCAGCGTACAGCTTGGCAGGATTGTACGGCGTGGCAATTGCCGCCATGGCCATGCTCTCCCTTACCGGCATCATCGTCACCATCGACGCGTTTGGCCCGATTACGGACAACGCCGGTGGTATTGCCGAAATGGCAAACTTGCCACAGGAAGTTCGCGACGTCACGGACCCGCTGGACGCCGTTGGCAACACGACGAAAGCGGTGACCAAGGGCTACGCCATTGGTTCTGCTGGACTTGCTGCCATCGTGCTCTTCGCCGCCTACAGTCAGGAATTCGCGGACCGCGGCCACCCACTGGTCTTCCAGTTGAGTGACATTAAAGTGCTCATCGGCCTGTTCATCGGTGGCATGCTGCCGTTCATCTTCGGGGCCCAGGCCATGCAAGCTGTGGGCAAAGTCGCCGGCTACGTGGTGGAGGAAGTGCGCCGCCAATTCCGCGAGATCAAGGGCATCATGGAAGGTACAGCTAAGCCGGACTATAGCCGCGCCGTCGACATTGTGACCCGGGGCGCCATCCGCGCAATGTTCATCCCCGCACTCATCCCCGTGCTCGCCCCAATCGTCGTTGGCCTCATCCTTGGCCCCGTGGCGGTCGGTGGCATGCTCGTCGGTGCAATCGTGACCGGCATCTTCGTGGCCGTCTCCATGACCAGCGGTGGCGCAGCGTGGGACAATGCCAAGAAGTACATTGAGGCCGGCAACTTCGGTGGTAAGGGCTCGGACGCGCACAAGGCTGCGGTTACGGGCGACACCGTCGGCGACCCGTACAAGGACACGGCTGGGCCAGCCATCAACCCGATGATCAAAATCATCAACATTGTTGCACTGCTCATCGTTGGCTTGCTGATTAACTGGAAGTTGTAAGGCAGGATACATCCTAAGCAATCCCTTCCTCATTAACCTGGGGAGGGGATTGTCGTAGCTAGAGAGTTTACTGCATAACGACCTGTCGGTATTCTTCCTCTCACGTTGCATCACGGGTATGTTCCCTTTCTGGCAGCAGAAAGGGAACCGGAAAGACTGCTGGGGGCCTGAGACGGAACCCAATATCATACTCTTTCACTGGATGGAGGCGTCCGGCTCATGCCCCCAGACCCCGGTTTTCTAATAGTATGGATTCCTTTTCACTAAAGTAAAAAACTTCTAGTCATTTTAGAAAACCGGGGGTTTGGGGGCGAAACCACGTGTCCTCCAACCCGATTTTAGGTGTGCTAGAGAATGGAGTTGTTTCGCCCCCAACGGTCTTTTGGGCCACCTTTTCTGACGCCAGAAAAGGTGGCAATCCGTGATTGACCATGACAAACGGCCTTATCTCGAGGTCGTTGCCCAGGAAGAACACGAGGGGGTGCAATAAATTTTGTGATACATTCCAAACTTGCTAGGCTAAGGGTATGCCTGCCGATATCCGAACCCTATTCTCACCCCTCCTCCGCTGGCGCGCAACGTCAGCGGAGGGTTTGGAAAACTTACCCAAGCTGGGCCCGACAATTCTCGTCGCGAACCACGTGGGCTTGCAGGACCCGCAAGCACTCATGGGCGTGGTCCTAGCCCACACCCACCACTTGCCGTACGTCATTGCCAAGTGGAAAATTTTTGGCAACCCAATTGTCCGGCACCTGGCCCACACCATTCCCTTGCACGAGGACCGGAGCCAGACCATTGCCGAGACGAAAGCTTTGCTCGAGCGAGGTGCGGTTGTCTGCATCTACCCCGAAGGCGGCGTGGGTACCAGCATGCAGATTGGGAAAGTCAAAACTGGCGCCGCGCGCATCGCCTTAGCCACACGCACCCCGGTTATCCCGGTTGGCATCCAACGCATCAGCCCCATCCCGCGTACTGAAGCTGACCATCAAAAGGACATGTTCACGGGCCGCGTACGGCTCACCTTTGGTACGCCCGTCGACCTTACGCCCTGGTACGGTCTCACGGTTGACCGCCCGCTTTTGGACAAAGTGACGGAAGCGATCATGACGCGCGTCGCATCTCTTGCCGGTAAAACCTACATTGGATGAAGCGCTACGCCGGCTTGTACTGGATGCTGCCATTCTTCACTCGACGCTTCCACACCATCGAGGGTTTGGAGAATATACCAAAACATGGCCCCTACATTATTGCGGTCAACCACATTGGCTCACCCGACCCAATGTTCATCATGGCAGCAGTGTACCGATACACACGCCAACCTGTCATCTTCGTTGCTTTTGATAAGGTCGTTAGGGTGTTTGGAAAAAAAGTGGGATACCAATGGCTCGGCATGGTAGGCAAAGATGAAGACCATCCCGGTGAGTGCTTGAAACAGTTGCGGCAAGAGCTGGAACTGGGAAACCCGGTCGGGATTTTTCCCGAGGGCATGCGTAATGCCGCCCCCTTTGTCTTAGCTGGAAAAACCGGCATGGCACGCCTAGCGCATTGGACGGGTGCCCCCGTTATACCATGTGGTTTTCAGGGGCCCTTCACCTGGACAGTTATGCAGGCCATTCGCGCGTCTTTCTCTCCGCGCCGCAATATGGCTTTACGTATTGGCAAGCCCATGACGTTCCCGAAGCTAGATGAAAACCAGGTGACAAAAGACGTTTTGCTCAGTACCACGCGAAAAGTCATGGCCGCCATTGGCGAGCTTGCCGGACGCGCCTCGCCCTTCTAGACTGCACCCATGGACTGGAACACCACGAGCCACTTGTCGAGCGACGAATTTCGCCGTCTGCAGGAAACACGACTGCACGAATTCTTCAGCCACGAGCTGCCCTACAGCCCGTTCTTTCGTGAAGAATTTGCCAAGCACAACCTGAAGTTCTCTGATGTGCGAACCGTGGATGACTTGCAAAAACTTCCCTTCACCTCGAAAGCCGATATTGCTCCCACTCCGAATAATCCTGGGAAATCCCGCGCCCTCATCCTGCAACCGAACGAGAAACTCCTCAAACAGTTCGCATCCAAAGCAAAGCTCCTAAACATCTTTGCTCGTAAACTGTTCGGCCAGGATGTGCAGAAGAAACTGGAGTGGGAGTACAAGCCCGTGCACCTGCACTTCACAACGGGCCGGACTGCACTGCCAACTGCAGTTGGGTACAGCACTAAAGACTTAGATACGCTTCGGGAAACCGCACGCCGGCTTTTTGAAACCATGGGCATTCCTGACGATGCCGTGGTGGTGAACGCGTTCCCGTACGCGCCGCACCTCGCCTTCTGGCTCACCTTCTACGCCACGTCCAGTTTGCAACTCACTACCTTGCAGACCGGCGGCGGGAAAATTATGGGCACGCAGAAAATCATTGACGCCGTGGAAGCGCTCAAAGCCAATGTCGTCACCGCTATCCCGGGGTACTTCTACCACTGCCTACGCGAAGCCGTGGCGCAGAAGAAAGACTGGTCGCACCTGAAGTTCGTGGTCTTTGGTGGCGAGCGCGTGGGTGATGGCCTGCGCGCCAAAGTGAAGGACCTGCTCAAAGAAGTTGGTGCAAAGGACGTCCAGGTACTGGCGTGCTACGCCCTTACTGAAGGCAAGACCGCCTGGGTGCAGTGCAACGAGCAGAGCGGCTACCACACCTACCCAGACATGGAAGTCTTCGAAGTGGTGGACGAGCAGGGCAAGCGCGTCCCCGCTGGTCAGCCCGGAGAACTCGTGTACACCAGTTTAAACTGGCGCGGCACGGTCATGGTACGCTACCGAACCGGAGACATGGTGACGGGCGTGCGTACAGATCGTTGCCCACACTGCGGACGCACCGTCCCGCGAATTGACCGCGACATCCGCCGGAAGTCTGACATTAAAGAATTTAACCTGACGAAAGTGAAGGGCGAACTCGTCGATCTGAACGCTTTTTACCCGCTCCTCTCTGGCACAACAGAAGTGGAAGAATGGCAGCTGCAAATTGCCAAGGTGAACAATGATCCGTACGAAGTCGATGAGCTTGTCCTCTACGTGGCGCCCAAAGCTGGCATCACCTTCATGCAAGTAGAGCACGCGTTGAACCGAAAGATCATGGCCGAGACTGGCATAACCGCGCGCATTGTAGAGAAGCCGCTCCAGGAAATATTGAAGATGATTGGTATGGAAAGCGAGCTCAAAGAGAAGCGCGTGGTGGACGTGCGACCGAAGGTATAACTTATTAATCACTAATAACTAATACTTGTTTTATGTAGATTTTTGATTTAGTATTACTATACTCTTACCTAATAATGGCCTATGTATTGCACTCAATGCGGGTCGGCAAATCAAGAAGGAGCGAAATTTTGTATTAAATGTGGATCCAAGATAGGGGGCCAAACAAAACAGAATTCAACGCAACAACCACAGGTTCAATATAGGGTTTCAAATAGAAATCGTAAGATTGGTATCTTGTGGCTGGTACTCCCAGTTGGAGTACTGATATTCACTCTTTTGGCTTGGGCAGTAGTCAATTTCATTGTTAAATCTGGTGATGGATCATCAGAAACTGTATTTAACATTGTTACGTTTTTTCTTGGCCTTCTCGGCCTATTTGCTGTACTGGGAAGTATCGCTGGGATTCCAATTGGGATTGTGTACTTGAATAAGAGAACTCCTCTGGAAAATGTACAGCTAGATCCTCGGTCAGGCATGGGAGCACGTTCAGAAGTTCCTGATGATCTTCGGCGTTGGAATTGGGGTGCGGCTGGACTCACGTGGATTTGGGGAATTTCAAATAGCTCTTGGCTTACTTTACTTGCTTTCGTACCATACCTAAATTTTATTTGGTGGATTATTTGTGGAGTAAAGGGTAACGAATGGGCATGGAGAAACCAACCATGGGAAAGTATCGAGGAGTTCAAGAGGGTTCAAAAAAAGTGGTCGCATTGGGGAATTGCAATTTTCGTTTTGTATGGAGTGTTTATACTTTTAGGAATAATTATTAGTGCTACTGCGAATAACTATTAACTACACAAGAGGAGTAACAATCGTCTGAAATATTTCCAAGGCCCTGCACCACTGCGGGGCTTCTTCTTTGTGCCGTCCTGAACTCGGTTCAGGACCTCCTTGGTAAACAGAGATGCTGAACCGAGTTCAGCAAGACACAGGAGTTGACCAAGGCTGCAAAACGCGATAGCCTGACCTTCCTCACTCTTGGCCTTTTTGCTATGCAAACCACTGTCACCAAGCTCCCAAAGAGCAGCGTCAAGCTCACCATTGAACTCGTACCCGAGGAATTTACGCCCCACGTTGCTGGCGCGGTCCAGCACCTAGCTGCCGAAGCAAAAATTCCGGGTTTCCGCCCGGGCATGGCCCCGCGGGAGATGATTGAGAAGAAGGTTGGCCTGGGCGCCATCCTGGAGCACGCCGCTGAGCATGCGGTTGGTCATGCCTACCCCAAGGCCGTGCAGGAACAGAACCTGAAGACCATTGGCCAGCCTAAAATAAGCGTAGAGAAATTGGCCGAAGGGAACGCCTTCATCTTCTCGGCTGAAGTTGCGGTACTCCCCGACGTGACGCCAGGTGATTTTTCCAAAGTGAAAGTGGATAAGAAAGCAGTGGAAGTTACCGATGAGCAAATTGCGAAGACCCTGAAGAGCTTGCAGCAAATGCACGCCTCGCACGCCGCAGCCAAGCGCCCAGCCAAGGATGGTGACCGTGTGGACGTGGACTTCAACGTGTTCTTGGACAACGTGCCACTAGAGAATGGCAAGGGCACGAACCAGACGATGACCATTGGTGAAAAGCTCTTCATCCCTGGCTTCGAGGAGCAGCTCGTCGGTCTTGTCGCCGATCAGGAAAAAACCTTTAAGCTCACCTTTCCCAAGGACTACGGTAAGAAAGACCTCCAAGGGAAAGAGGCGGAGTTCAAAGTGAAGCTTCGCACCGTCTACGACACGAGCATGCCCGACTTGGATGATATTTTTGCGAAGAAGCTAGGCAACTTCGAGAGCATGGAGAAACTCCGCGAGCAGGTGAAGGAGAACTTGCACGAGGAATCCATGGAAAAGGAACGCCAGCGCTACGAGCAAGCTGTGCTGGAAGAGCTCTTGAAGAAGAGCGACATTGGTGACGTGCCGGAAATCCTCGTGGAAGCCGAGCAGGACAAAATGCTGCATGAACTGGAGCATGCCATTGAGCATGATGGCGGCAAGTTCGATGACTACCTCTCCACCATTAAGAAGACGCGCGACGACTTGAAGAAGGAATTCCTGAATCGTGCCACGGACCGCGTCAAAGTTGCCCTGCTGCTGCGGAAGATCGCTGACCAGAACCACCTGCTCGCCTCAGACGCAGATGTGGAAGGTGAAATCAGCGCCGAGAAGCTCCGCCTGGGGAGCAACCCAGAACTCCTCAAGCAAGTTGAGTCTGAAGACTACAAGAACTACTTGCACATGGTACTCACCAATCGAAAAACCATTGCCTGGATTTTGGAGAAGGTCGAGGCGAAGAAGTAACCAATTTACTATGTCATCCTGAACTTGTTTCAGGATCTCACTACAATAGAAAGAGAGCGTGGCTGATGATTCAGTCACGCTCTTCGATAATGGGCCTGCGATGCTTCTGCTTCCGCCTGTAGTCTTTGCCATGCGGCTGGACCTTTGGCGGCTTCTGCGGCACCGGGATTCGGCCAGGTTTTTTTATTCCCTTGAGCGAATCGGGTTTTTTCTTTCCCACGTGTTCCTCCTTTTGTTTGAACCAAGTAGTGTAGCAGAAATATATACTATGTCAATACATAAAATAAAATGTCGTCCTTTTTTTCTCCCGACGGCTAGGATTGTTTGTTTAGCAATTGCTATACTGCTGTTCACGTACTACGGCAGCAGCTAGCTGGCGATAGAGAATGTTTCTCACTCCACGGAGCTCTTCATCGAGAGACGTGGGCTAACCAGCGAGAGGGCTTAACCAAACAAGTAACCTCGTCATGGCAGCCAAGGTATTCGCTGCTATGAGGAGGTTCTGTCATTGCTGACAGAACTTCAAGGTGCTGTGTAGATGTTCCTACCGACTTTCGTCATGAGGAACTTCTGTTTCTAGGCCGTCTACTCGGCGCCGACTGTCTGCCCTAAGCGGAGATACGATCCAGGGAAGCCCGGGTATCGTAACCCACTTCTAATCCAGCCATGAACACATGATGAAGTATCTCCTCAAGGAACTTGGTTAAGTCCTTGGAGAGCTCATTATCACCATTCACGGTGTTTGCAAGGAAAGTGTGAACGGCGTTCTGACTGATAGAGCGGACAGGAGGCATCTGCAACGAAAGCTGCAAAAATGAGACCAGCCGAGTACGTTTGTCTGACTCATCTTCGTAGAGCTCCCGCTGCTTTGCCTCCGACTCATCAAAGGTGAACAACACAGTGTACTCGCCGGTTAGGTTATCGCGAACAATCGCGATCCTATCCCAGCGAATTTCACTGGCGCTACCCTTGGGAGTTACTGTGGGCGTACTAGGCATAGAAATATCCTCCACTTTTGTAGGTTTAGGTTGGCGTTCTTTCACGCTAAGCGAGCGGAGTATTCTCACCGTGTCTGGACTAAACTTGTCTTCAGACACGTGAATGTCCAACTTCAACCATAGTTTCGGGGCCGAAGAGTTACCGATGATTTGGATTCCGGGACATTCCCGCTGCATCCATTCCACTAGCGCTCGCCCAAGCGATTCGCCTTTGTAGTACCCATCAAGCAGGACGATGTCTGGCTCTTCTTGCTTTACAAGCAGGGTCGCTTCGTTAAATGTCTTTACATCTTGTACTTTGCAAAATGTAAAATCTTTCAGCGACTCCGCAAATGCTTCAAGAAAGCGCGCGCCGTAGGTCGTGGCTTCGTCGTCAACGATTAAAACTTTCTTCATTTTTCAACCCTCTCTATTTCTTTTTCTTTGTTTAACAGGGAAGCATATACAAGCTTTGAAATATTGTCAAGACTTTCCGACTAATTAGGTAAAAAAGGGGCTAATCTTAGCGATGTATCAATGCGAAATTTGTTATTATTTAGGAATAATATTGACATTATCTTATCCACAGCGTATACTGGAAATATCGTCGGAAATTATCGACATATATGGAAATACCAGAATTACTTGCGGTTTTCGGCCTAAACGAGAAAAAAACCAGTATCTACCTCGCCGCCCTAGAAATGGGCCCATCTTCCGCATTGGCCCTGGCTGAGCGAGCAAATATTAAACGAACGACCGTATACGACCTTATTGATGAGCTGAAACGCTTAGGGTTAATTACTGAGACAATTCGGGGGAAGCGAGCGCGGTATGCGGCAACCGACCCTGATCGGCTGAAAGACCTGGTACGGCGACAATCTCTTGCCTTGGAAGTCCTCCTCCCCCAGCTCAAGGCGCTCTACAACGTCCCCGGGGTGAAACCAGGGGTCCGCTACTTCGAGGGTATCGCTGGAGTACAGGCCGCCCTTGAGGACACGCTCACCGCGCAGGACAAAACCCTCCTTGGAATCCTCTCCATGGAAGACCTCTACGAAACTATTGGTGAAGCGTACATGGAAGACTACGTGAAGCGCCGTATTGCAATGGGGTACAAGCTCCGAGTCGTTCGATCGAAAGAGAAAGAAGTTGCCAAGCGGTGGCCATCGAGCAAGAAGGAGAACCGCGACCGCCGGTACGCACCAAAAGGGTACGTCTTCGGCATGACGCAGTACGTTTACGACAATAAGGTCTTGCTGCTCTCGAGCCGCAAAGAAAACTTCGCCATGGTCGTGGAGAGCGCAGACTACGCGCGGAACCAGCGACAGCTCTTCGAGGCGCTCTGGCAGGTGAGCCAGCCAGCACTGTAAATAAAGTAAAATAGAAAAAACACCCAGTTATTCACTAAGTGCTTTTTACAAAGTGCTGTGTAGATGTCCCTACCGACTTTCGTCATGAGGAACTGCTGTTGCCACGTTGACTACCTCAACGTCTGACCATTGCAGCGAACTCATCTGGTGTAATGATGCGGAAATCTAGGTCGAGGTATTCACGGTGGGAATCTTCCTCCATGACCTGCCTAAATTCTTTTTCATGTTCCGCATCGTAGGCGAGTCCAGCGACAACCCTACCTGTTCGAAACCAATATTTTGCTGTTTCGGGGTTATTGGTCAGAACCGTACTATCATTTAGAAAACAGTACATTATTATCTCCTTATATAAGCACATTGTGTAATTTGCTTTTTCTCAAATGACCATTCATATGGTTTTCTGAGAGAAATGGTCCATCAGAAGATGAACCAAAGGTACAGTGTAGATGTTCCCACAGACTTTCGTCATGAGGAACTGCTGTTACTAGGCCGTCTACATCGGCGCCGTCGGTCGTTGTGGCTTTTCGTTCCACCATTTTTCCATCTGAGCCTGCTCCTCAAGAACTACCTCTACAGACTTAGGAAACAGGGCTTCATGGAATAGCGGACAACGACGTTCCCAGTCTATACGGGCTTGTAGATACGTTTGCTCATCAAACACTTCAAACTCCTATTCTTGTGTTATTTTCCTTCTCCAAAATGACAACTTACGATTATCATCTCGGAGAAAGGTCTATCAGGGGATAGACCAAAGGTGCTGTGTAGATGTTCCCACGGGTCTTCCAACCTTGGGGAACTTCTGTTTCTACGCCGTCTACTCGGCGCCGAACGCTCACGGATACACTGTGAGTGTCAGCCTGGTGAACTGCCCACCGAATTGCTTCGGTTGGTAGTGCCAGGTGAGCTCCACTTCTGCATGCGTACCCAGGCTCGTTCCAATGAACGGGCCGGCATGCCAAGCGGCGGGAGCGTTGGAAGGTTTGTACACTTCCAACTCGCCCCCCACAGTGAGGCCGCGAACGTCGAGGCTCGCCCTCGTCGCGGTGAACCACGCGCGGCTGGCGGGGTACCACTCCACGTCTTGCCAGAACGTGAGTGATGCTTTCCGCAGCCACAGACGCGTGCTGGCTATCCACTCGCCGTCCGTCCCTTGCGGAAACGTGCGACCAATGAAGAGGTCCAGCGCGTGCTGGTGCGCTCCACCGAACCCAATTCTGGGCCCAATGAAACTCCACGCGTCAGTCGTATTGGGCGACTTCACCGCGAAACTCACGCTTTTTAGCTGAACGTGAGCTCCGAGCTCCTTCCCTGCGATGAGAAAACCTCGCAGGTAAGAAGTGTCAGCGATACACGCCTGACCAAGGACGACCACTACCGCTACAATTATCAAGGTAAACTTCTTCATTTGTTCACTCCTCATTTTTGATTTTTTACTTTCTCTCAGATGACCAGCGGAACTTCAGTACGGGCCGAAGTCCGCATTTCTGATGTGATTGATCATCTGGGAGAAAGTTCTGTCACTACTGACAGAACGGAAGCGCTGGCTACCGCTTGGTCCCAGTTGGAACGAAGATGTGCCGGCGTTCCAGGGCACGCTGCCCCGCGGGAACGGAGCCAAAGTAGCGGCCATCCCACGCACAGTGCGCCTTCCGCAGCAGCCGAGTGGCTTGCTGCTCGAGCAATTTTCGAGAAATCATTTTTACCCTCCCTTTCATTTTTTCCCAGGTAACCACCCCTATCCCTGATTGCCTTGGAGAAAAACCCGTGTATTTATACTCTCAACGGGTGTTCGAGTAGGGATTTGGATTAATTGGTCCACTTCTGTTGCCAAGCTTTCCCCAGGCTCCGTTGTTTACAGCCACCTATGTATCGCTTCGGCGATGAGGCAGAGAACAACAACCAGTATGCATGCTACTGGGATCCAGCCACGACTGTATTTCATTTTTCACCACCTTCCATACAGGTTTAAAAACAGTTAGTCTTTTTAGTTGAAGTATTGGAAATACTTTCTTCAGATGAAGTCCCGTTACATTTACACTCAAAACGGGTGATTGAGTTGTAGATGTTCTTCCGTCTTCGGCCAGAAGAACTTGCTGCGCCACGCCATCTACTAGGCGCCGTTGAGTTCCGGAAACAGACGAGAGCGTTGCATGGCCATAAACCAATCCTTTACGAGTGGCGCGTCCTGCTGCTGGTTGCCTTCAACGAGTAGATTTCTCTCCTCATCGAAATGCGCATCCAGTCTGCAGTTTCGTGCTTCTTCGTAGGCTACTTTATAGTCTGCGCAGTGACTCGCTTCTCGCACCAGGCTCAACAGAGCGGAGATCCAATCACGGTGATGATCGGAATCAGTGCAAATCACCGTCCGGATTCCGAAGTTCGAAGCCGTAAGGGCAAATACCAGGCCAACTGGTAGTTCTTCCTTCGGAGACGCAATCCAGTCTGCCATTACGCCTCTGTACTTCCCGACCGGCATGTGCAAATCGGTCAATACCGCGTCGAACTCGCCATGCTGGTGGATTAACAGTTTGCGAGCTTCAACAATATTGTCCACTGCAACTACCGCAAGGCCGTGCACTACCAGCTTCTGGGCGGAAGCGATGTTCCGCCGTTGGTCATCAATTACTAGTACCTTCATTGCAAACTCCTTTTTCAAATTTTTAATGATCATTTTTCTTTAACAGCGAAGTATACGGCTTTACAAAATAGTGTCAA
>CAIPSZ010000036.1 GCA_903867845.1 Candidatus Kerfeldbacteria bacterium
AACCCTGACCACTCGCCGGCGGACTTTTTCAGAAAATGCGCCTCACCATCTTGAGAACTCTTGGCCTGTTGTTTGCCCCCTTCAAAGCGTTCCATACGAGCTTTCCAAAAAAGAGTTGCTGGCTGACATTGTTCTTTGCCTACCCGTCATCGCTTGTGCAGCTGGATTCACCTACCCACTCGCAAAACTAGGATGGAAAATAGTATCCGTACCGAAAAGAGCGACCTAACCAGGCCGCTCTTTCTTCATTATTTACTAATTTTCTAGCTACACCCCGTGGTCTCGCCGCAATCCAGGCAGAGGATGCACGTACCATTGCGCTTCATCTTCATGCTCCCGCACGCCACGCACTGGTCGCCGGTGAAGCCCTGCTGCTTGGCTTCGTCGTGGCCCTGCATGCCGAAGCTCACGTTGCTCTTGGTGGCTTCTTTTTGATCGACCGTCTGGATGGCGATGGGCAAGGTGGCCTGGCTCGCCGCGGGCTGATGGATGTCCTTCTCATCCGTCTTGAGTTCTGGCTTCACGTGCACCAGGTCGTTGCGACCTAGGTACTCGTAGCCCAGCACGCGGAACACGTAGTCCAGGATGGACGTGGACATCTTCACGTGGTCGTGCCCTTGCACCATGCCGGCCGGTTCAAAACGCGTGTAGGTAAACGTGTCCACGTACTCCTCCAAGGGGATGCCGTACTGCAAGCCTTTGGAAATGGAGATGGCGAACATGGAGAGCAAGCTGCGGTAGGCGGTCCCCTCCTTGTACATGTCCACGAAGATCTCCCCGAGCTGGCCATCATCGTACTCACCCGTGCGCAGGTAGACCTTGTGGCCGCCCACGTAGGCCTTCTGGACGAAGCCGTGGCGCTTGTTGGGCAACGCCTTGCGAATGGCCTGGCCAGCCACTTGGGCGGCGGCCGCGTCGCTCACCTGCTGCGGCGTCACCTGCTCGTTCGTGGAATCTTCTTCCGTATCGCTCTGGCCCGTCTCATCCAGACCAGAAATGCTGTTGAGCGGCTGGGAGAGCTTGGAGCCATCGCGGTAGAGCGCCACGGCTTTGAGCATGTACTTCCAGCTCTTGGTGTAGGCAGCTTCAATGTCCACGAGCGTCGCCTCGTTGGGCATGTTGATGGTTTTGGAAATGGCGCCGGAGATGAACGGCTGGGCGGCGGCCATCATCTTCAGGTGCGCGTCGTAGGCAATGAAGCGCGTGCCCTTGGCCCCGCACTTGTTGGCGCAGTCGAACACCGGCAGGTGCTCGGGCTTCAGGTGCGGCGCACCTTCGATGGTCATGGTGCCGCAGACGTACTCGTTGGCGTCGTTGATCTGCGCCTCGGAGAAACCGAGGGCTTTAAGCACGTTGAGCTCGCGGTCGGCTACCTGGCTCTCCGAGAGGCCGGCGCGCTTCAAGGCTTCCTCGCCAATGGAGAATGGGGCGAAGGCGAAGCGGATGTCGAACGCGGTCTTCAGGTTGGCTTCCACTTTCTGCAGGTCTGCATCGGTGAAGCCCTTGTCGCGCAGGACCTGCGGGTTAATGGCCGGGCAACCCACGAGCGTGCCGTGGCCCTTGGCGTAGTTCTCCATGTCCTTCACCTGTTGCTCGGTGTAGCCCAAGCGCAGCAAGGCCTTAGCCATGGACTGGTTGGCAATCTTGAAGAACCCGCCACCCGCCAGCTTCTTGAACTTCACCAGGGCGAAGTCTGGCTCAATGCCGGTGGTGTCGCAGTCCATGATGAGGCCAATGGTGCCCGTGGGGGCAATGACCGTGGTCTGCGCGTTGCGGAAGCCGAACTGCTCGCCCAGGGTAATGGCGCGGTCCCAGGCGTGCTTGGCGGCCTCGCCCAGGAACGGCGGGACAACGGACTGGTCGATCCCCTGCGGGGTGATGGTCAGGCCTTCGTACTCATCGGCCGAGGCGTTGTATGCTGCGCGGCGGTGGTTGCGAATGACGCGAAGCATGTGGCGCTTGTTGCGCTCGTACGCCGGGAACGTGCCGACGACGCTCGCCACTTCGGCGCTGGTGGCGTAGCTCTCGCCGGTCATGATCGCGGTGAGCGCGCCAGTGACGGCCAGGGCTTCGGGTGAGTCGTAGGGAATGCCCATGGTCATCAGGATAGTCCCCAGGTTGGCGTAGCCCAAACCGAGCGTGCGGTACTCGTAGCTGCGGCGGGCAATCTCCTTGCCTGGGAACTGGGCCATGAGCACGGAGAGCTCTAGGGTAATGGTCCACAGGCGAATGCTGTGGCGGTAGCTGTCCACGTCGAAGTGCCCCGTGTCCGCGTCCAGGTACTTTGCCAGGTTCATGGAGGCGAGGTTGCAGGCGGTGTCATCCAGGAACATGTACTCGCTGCACGGGTTGGAGCCATTGATGCGCCCATCGGCCGGGCAGGTGTGCCACTCGTTGACCGTGGTGTCGAACTGCAAGCCGGGATCGGCGCAGGCCCACGCGGCGTAGCCAATCTGGTCCCACAGCTCCCGCGCTGGAATGGTCTTGATGACGTCACCGGTGACGCGCGCGGTCAGGTTCCACGGTGCGTTCACACGCACGGCGTCCATGAACTCGTTGGTCACGCGCACGGTGTTGTTGCTGTTCTGGCCAGACACGGTAGCGTAGGCGTCGCCTTCAAAGTGCGTGTCGATCATCATATCTTCA
>CAIPSZ010000037.1 GCA_903867845.1 Candidatus Kerfeldbacteria bacterium
CATTTCGCGCAATGCGCGCATGCTCATTGTAGCTATAGTACTTTTTGCAAGTAGCGCTATTGGCATTCGTGCGTTCTTCTCTCCTTCGTACACGTGGAGCGGTGCATTCATTTCGGTAAAGGTGACCTTCATTGGCGGAGTGCAGGAACTCGTCCACACCCTGCAGACGAAGTACGCGAGCGTGTCGAACATTCGCTTCGTTAATGATTGGCAGAATCAACCCCAAGCCTTCATCCAGTTGCTCACCCCGTGGAATCCGGTCACCCTCGCGGGTGATGAAGTGTATGGGTACTGTAGTAATCTCTGGATTCCGCATGCTCATGGATCGACGCCCCACTGCGTTAATGGATTTTGCAATCTCATGCTCTGTGATAGCGGGTGGTACGCGACGTACCGCTTGGGGAAGTACACGTTCTGCGATTTGCCCACGTGTATGGTTTCTACGCCAGGTACTCTGTACGTCCACCTGACACGCTCGCGCATCTTTGGTACGCAAACTCTCGACACTATTCCCATTAAAAACGTCCCCGGTTATGCCTGGATCATCTCCCGCTAACACGCACGGGTACTTTACCGACATGCGGTACCGTCGGGTGCTTATCACGATTATCATTTGCGCATTTGCCGTTCGAGTTTTAACCGCCCCGCAATTGACGGTCGAAGCACGGGGTGACGTTCTTCTCTTTGAACTCTGGGGTTTTAGCGCGTTGCACAATGGCATCACGCACGTGTACGAAGCACCCATTGGCCACCCGGGGTTTAACGGCGAAGCCACGCCGAATTACCTGCCACCGATGCTCTACATTGTGTGGGCAGGCGCCTGGCTCCACGATCATTTTGAACCAAGCTTGAAAGTTGGTACCCCGCTGGAATCCGTCATCATGAAGACGCCAGCAATTCTCTTTGACCTCGGTACCGTACTGCTCCTCGCGTGGATTGTACGCCGCCAGTGGGGGAACCGCTGGGCACTCGGCATTGCACTCACCTACGCCTTCCTCCCACCCATCATTTTTGAAAGTGCTGGTTGGGGCCAGGTCGATAGCATCAACACGTTCTTCATGGTGCTCTGCGTGTGGTGGATTACACAGAAGCGCCTGACGTTAGCGACGCTTGCCCTTGTTATTGCGATGTCATTTAAACTCCAGAGCGTTGTCCTCGTCCCACTCTTGCTCTTTGAGCTTTGGCGGACGTGGACGTTGTGGGAGTGGGGGAAGGCCGGGCTTACAAGCGTGAGCACTGCATTCATGCTCACCTTTCCGTTCATCATAAGCGGCAAGGCAAAACAGGTCCTGGCTATTGTCACCTCCGCAGCAAAGAGCTACGCGGTGCCCTCAGCGAATGCATTTAATTTTTGGTGGCTCTTCTCGGGTGGGTACTGGCTCGCCCGATCGGATGCCGCAAAGTTTCTTGGCATTTCGCTCTTTACGTACGGGCTCACGCTCTTCTTCCTCGCCGTACTCTTTGCCCTGTGGTTCCGCGCTCGCCAGCGGACGTCGGCCGGAGCATGGCTCACCGCTGCATTCCTCGCTTTCGCATTCTTCATGCTCCCAACAGAAATGCACGAACGGTACCTGTACCCATTTTTCGCACTTTTCCTTCCCATCATCCCTCTCCTCCGTCCAGCCCGATGGCTCTTCGGCTTCCTCGCACTCATGTTCACGTGGAACCTCATCGTTGCACTCGTTATTCTCAAGTCGCACGGTACATCGCTCGAGCACTTTGGCGGAGGTTCAAACGTCGTTGCCGTGGTGAACATCATCCTGTTCGTTCTTACTGTGGTATGGTATGCGCGTATGGCTCGCCACCGACCGCAACGCGCATGACAAAGCTCACCCTTCTCCTTCCGGCCTACAATGAAGCAACCGTACTCCCCTGGAGCGTACGGACACTTTCGACGTACGCTGAAGGAGCACTCGCGGAGTACGACTGGCGCATTGTCGTGGTGGATAATGGCTCCTCAGACAATACCCCTGCGGTCATTGCGGATCTCCAAAAGACCGTCCCGAAGCTAACCCTCCTTCGCCTCGTGGAAAAAGGTCGAGGCCGGGCATTGAAGCAAGCGTGGTCAGAACTCGACTACGACGTCAGCGCGTACATGGACGTCGATCTCGCTGTTGCACTGGATGCGGTGAAGCCGCTGGTGGATGCGGTTGCTTCTCATTCAGCAGACATTGCCGTAGGCTCGCGCTACGCTCCGGGCGCGTCCATCCAGCGTTCATTCTTCCGAAGCATCACGTCCGTTGGTTACAATTTTCTCACCAAAGTAACCATTCACCTTCGAACGCGAGACGCACAGTGCGGATTTAAAGCCATTCGGAAAAGCGTTGCGACGACGCTGCTCCCACTCGTGCATGACACGAAGTGGTTCTTCGATACAGAGCTCCTCGCGTTCGCCGAGCACCGCAAATTTCGCGTGCGGGAAATCCCCGTAGCCTGGGTCGAGACGCGACCCGCACTACGAAAGAGTAAAGTAAAAGTATTTCGAACCATCATTGACTACCTCGTTGACCTTTTGCGCTTGCGTCGCGCCCTTCGCCACGATACCGTATGACGCTGCAGCCCACCGAAAAGCGCTTCCTCATCTGGCTCATCGCCGCGGTTGTAGTACTCACGAGCGCAACGTACATCATGGGCTGGTTGGGGACGCCACCAGGAAAATCGTACACCGGTATCAACCGCCTGACGCCTGGTGACATCTCCGTGTACTATTCTTTCATCGAGCAAGGGCGGGAGGGGAAGGTCGTGAGCAAGAATTTGTATACGTCGGAAGCGCAGCCGTTTGCTGCAGTGCTCACCCCACAGTGGTTCGTACTTGGCCAGCTCGCAAACCTCTTTCACCTTCCTACTATTCTGGCATACCAACTGAGTCGGGTGGGCTTCGGTATCCTCTTTCTTATCCTGGCGTACCAGTTCCTCGCCGGGCTTATTGCCAAGCCACGGCACCGCATGTACGCCATGCTCGCGCTGACGTTTGCTACGGGGTTTGGCGAGCTCGTCCCCCTTGGCAACCTCGCCACGGCAATTCCTCGGCTCGCCATTCCTGTTGACCTGTGGGTACCCGAGTCTTTTCCGTTCATCTCCTTGTACCACAACCCGCTCTTCCTCATGGGCATGTGTGGTGTCCTTGGGGTGCTCTTGCTCTTCGAGCGCGCGCAAGAATACCAGGACCCGGTTGCGGCTTGGTTTGCTAGCGGCCTAGCCCTCATCCTGGCAATCATCCATCCGTACGACGCATTTTTACTTGCCGGCATACTCGTGGCAACGTGGACGATTCGTGCTGGTTTTGATCGCCAATGGAGCGCCGAACCCGCCAAGCGGTACCTGCGCACCGGCAGTCACGTGTTGGTTCCCATGGTACTCGCACTTGGCCTCACCCGAATAATCTTCGCGCTCCAACCCGCGCTCCGGGGCTGGGCAGCGCAGAATATTACCCTCTCTCCAGAGGTTTGGTGGTACTTCCCCGCATACCTTGTGCCCGTCAGTCTCGCCGCCTTTGGCGTTCGAACGCTGGCGCGCATGCGTACCACGCGAGCCTACCTGGTGCTGGGTTGGGCGCTGGTGGTGCCACTGCTCCTGTACCTGCCACACTACCCGTACCAGCGACGCATGATGGAAGGGTGGTTTGTCGCGCTGGTCATTCTGGCGTACTTCGGCGCGCTGGCACTATGGCAGTGGCTCCGGCCGCACCTGCAGGAGTTTGGTAAAACCGCTGTCATCAGCGCCGCACTCACCCTGGCAATTATCCTTACTTGCATTACGAGCATATCGCTCCTGGTGAAGGATGCGTACTTCCTGTCGTACGGTTCAACGCCCTCCTACGTCCCCAGCGGGCTCATTACCGGCTTCACGTGGCTGCGCGACCATACCGCTGACGACGCCATTGTGCTCGCCCGACCGTTCGAGAGCAACCTCCTGCCCGGTTGGTCAGGACGGCGCGTGTACTATGGCCACGACGACCTCACCGCAAACAGCCCAGTGAAAGCTGCGGCAGTGGACGCCTTCTTTACTTCCCGTGCAACACTTGACGTGACAACCTTCGTGCGCGATAACCACCTCTCGTACCTCCTGCTCCGCACCACTGACTACACTGGTATCGCCGCAGCCGAAAATAGTCACGTGCCCATGACCCGTGTGTACGAGAATGCAGACGTGCTCATCTACCATCTCACGTTCACTCGCTAGCGTTGCACGGTAAGGAGGATTGGCTCGCCGAAAAATGCGCTCTTCGATGAGAGCACCGGAACCGCCGAGCGCCAGCCATCAAGCTCGAGCGCGCCTTGGGGAACCAGCGCTTGCACGTCACCGCGCGTAGCGTTTTTTGGGGTGGCGAGCGTGAATGTCGTGCTCACTTGTTCGTCAGCCTTCCAACTGCTCGTTGGCCACAGGCCGTAGCCGAGGGGGAGGAGTCGAGTCTCAATGATTTTCCCTTTGGCATCGTACCAGCGGAGGCGTGCTTGGACGTTATCGAGTGTTGGATTACCGACTTGCCCTGCCAGAACGAGCGTGACGTGGTTGGTTGGGTCAGCCAGGAGATGTGCCGTCGGCGTCTCCAGAGCGAATTCGACGCCGCTCAATGGCGCGCGGTTCGTTCTGGTGATGAGCGACGTCAGGAGGTCGGTAGTGCCAGGTTGGAATTTAAGAAGCGTGTCGTCGACGGCGGTCAGGACCAAATGGTGACTAGCGAGCAAGTCACGGAAGCGCGCAGCGCCGGTCTGGTAGTCGGTTGCATGCGCTACGGTTATTGCATACTGCAGTTCGTACGTGGCAAAGTCTTGGGTATCCATAACTACGAGGTTGAGATTATCGGGGATTGGGTAAGGGCGTTGGCTGTACTGCCGTTTACCCAGGAAGGCGTAGTGGCTGGCGTACACCTGCGGTCGCGCGGCCCAGTCGGGGAGTGTGCTGTACCCTGCGAGGACGGCGGTATTTAGTGGGGTTTGGCCTACCCAGCGCTGGCTAGTCGCTGCCTTTTCTCCCTGTGACGTGGGGACGTTCATCCACGCACGCGCTGCCGAAATGGTTGGCCCGAATGTGAGCAAGCTGTAACCCGAGACCGCCACGAGAATAATGGTAACCAAGCGAATACCATGGGGTTCAAGGTCAGCGAGCCACTTCGGTGGGTGCTGCCAGAGCGCGTGCCAGCCCAGGATGGACGCGCAGAAAAGTCCGGGTAAGAAAAATGCAACGTAGTGCGTCTGCAGGATGACGTCGCCAGATGAAAATCCTGCGAGGCCAATGCCTAACCATGGCAGGATGACGAGGGCAAGCCACCGCCATGCGCGCAGGGGGAGCCCAAGAACCGAGATGATGAGCGCGATGAGCACGAGAATGTTCGCTGGGGTGAATGCGGCGAGAAACCCCGCACCGATCGTGGATGCGTGCACGCTCCCGGCGTGGAAGATGCTCAGGAATTTGTACCCCTCCCCATTAATCCGACCAGCGAGCGCGTCAGCGCCGACGTACCATGCAATCGCCGCCAAGCCCGGCCACAGCCACCACTGGCGACTACGACGCTCTAGGAGCGCGATGACGGCGAAGCCAGCGACGAGCAAGGCAAGGTCTTCCCGTACAAGCAAGAGCAGACCACACCAAATCCAGAATTGGCCGAGATGCTTGTCGTAGTACGCCGTTGCTGCGAGGAACGCAAATGGTAAACCAAAGAGTAGGGCGTGGAATTCAAATGCGAGCGCATTGAGGGTGAATGGGCTTATCAGGAAGAGCAGGCCAAAGCCAAGTGCCGCATTTGTCGACAGGATGCGACGGGCGAAGCGGAAGCAGGTGAATGCTGCCGCGACAACCGCGACGCACTGCACGACGACGAGGGTGATTGGTGATGGAAGCCATCGAAAGGGGATTGCAACGAGCGCGAAGAGGAGTTCTACGTGGTCACCCAAGTACAAGTGGGGGTGGATAGTGAAGCCGAAGAGGTGCCCGTGGCTGGTTAGCCAGGCAACTTGCGTGTAAATGCCAAGGTCAAGGGCATTTGCTGCCCCGGTGTGGAGTTTTGCTATGGCAAGAGCTATCGTCCAAACAGAAACGACGAGGCCAGTACCACTAATACACAGGAGTGCAGATCGTGTTCGCATGGCAGTATTGTACCTTGCCTGCCTGCTCGACGCGAAGCCCGAAAACCAAAACCCCGCACTTTCATGCGGGGGAGTTTGGTGTATATCGATCGAGGGTTAGGTCGTAACGTTAATCGTGCTCTTGACGACGAAGTTGACGATAGCCCAGGCGAGCAAAATGACGATAAGACCAATAATGGCTGCCGAGATAATTTTCTTGGCCGAGCCAACCTTGTCTTCGTTTCCACCGGCGGTGAGCCAGATGAAGCCACCGTACAGGATCATGATGACGGCGATGAGGCCGAGGAGGCCGAGGACGAAGGAGATAATGTTGAGGACGGTCTGCTTGAGGTCAGCGGAGCCGAGACCGATAGTTGCACCAACGTTATCAATGGTGAGTGCTGAGGCCGCGAGCGGGAGGACAAAAGCCCCGACCGTTGCGAGACCAGCGATGAGTTTGCGGTTAAGTTTCATGTATGTCACCCCCTTCCTTCTTGGCGGGCATTGCCAGCAGTACGCTCGGCACGCCCGTGTGGATAAGTATTACATCTTCAGAACGTCACGACTATACCACAGAAAAAGCAGCTTTGTCAACCTATGAGGCGACGCTGTTGAACGTGGTGAAGATGTAGCTTAGGATTGTCCAGCTCCCCAGGATGATTGCTATACCGGCAGCTGCCCAGATGAGGGTTGATTTTGCGCGTTTTACCATGTCGGCGTTACCGCCCGACGTAAGCATGAGGAAGCCGCCGTAGATAACCATGATCAAGGCGATAATTCCAAGGAGACCGAGACTGTACCGGAGAATACGAATGACGAGCAGACGCGCATCGGTTATGCCGAGGGGATTCGTCAGGACGACGTCATCGGCAAATGCGGTCAGTGGGAGGAGGGCTAAGCCGCACGTGAGGAGAAGTGAACCGAGAAATTTACGCATAGGGGTAGTGTACCGTACTTTACGTTACGACGGGAAATTCGGAATGTTGACACAGGGCTTTGTGAACTGCGTCCATCCGGAAAGTTCATTCGTAGACGATACACCGTTCACCGATTGCCAGAGGTGCCACGCAGCTAAGGTTTTATCATCAAAAATTCCGGTGGCAGTGACGTCTCCGTTCACGTCGCAGACATTGTCGTGCAGAAGCTTTTGCACAGCGCCAACGGTTCCAGTGCCGCTACCGTTCTTGCAGGGCCATTCTGCTGGTTCCCCGCACGTTACAAAGGAAGAAGTGGTGTCAATTTTAAACCAGGGCTGGTTATCTGTTAGGTAGGCGATACCATTTTTGACGTGCGTGCCATCATCGGGTAGCAAAGAGAGCGTGACGAGGTTGACGATGACCCAGCTGCCCAGGGCGATGAATAAACCGATGACGGTGTTCACCAGTATTGTTTTCCCGGTCTTCACACGCTCGGCACTCCCACCCGAGAGCAAGAGCACCCCGCCGCCAAGGAAGAAGAAGAACAGCGCAAGGACAGAAACGACGTAGAGCCCCCAGCTGAAGAGGTTGACGAACACTTCGAGGAGGTTATTCAGCGTGCATGGTGACGTCGTTTCGTAGGAGAGAATTTCCCAATTCTTTGGGTCGTACTGTTTCCCAGTACCATACTGTTCTGGCTTTACGGTTACTTGCAAAGGGCCGGGATTCGCGACGAGGCGGTACTGCGTCTGGTCGCAATTTGGAATGATTGCGGGCAAGTTTGCTGCGTGGGTGGAGTGGGGGAGCGCAACGCCAACGAGGCTAACCGAGAGCATGATGGCAATGAAGACGCGGCGCATAGTTACTGAGCAACCGACGTTAGTGCGACGTTGTAGAGGCGTATCGCGCGGTCTATTGCATCGCCAACCGATCCTTGTTGCGTTGCTACGTCATCAACTAAAGTGCCTAACGCCTTACGACCATTCGTCGGGTCGATGCCGGGGAACCATCCTGTTGCCGTCGCGGCTTGCGTTGCAAAGACTTGTGCTGGAATTAACGTGCCGGATTGGTCACTCGCGGATAGTGCTTGCACTAGATTTCGGACCGCAGGAACTCCACCGGTTACCTTCGTCACCAATTTTACCTGACTCGCATCAGCGGCAAAGCGTAGGAAGTCCCATGCTACATTAGCGTTGCTCACTCTCGTCGCCACCGTCTGCACGTAGTAGTCAGCGGCGTAGGTTGTGCCCCCACTGGCCGCTTGCGGGAATAGCGCTACGCGGATGTCCGCGCCTGTCGTTTGATTCTGCACTTGCGCAAGGTCGGCTTGCGTGCCAAAGGCAATAGCCACCTTTCCTTGGGCTAGTGCATCCAGCGCCGAGGGGAAGGTGTCGTTCCAGGTATAGGTTTGCTTCGTCGGATTCCCGAAACTTGCCGCAAGTCCCAGAACATCTTGCACGCCCTTCCCGCTCTGGAAGGTTGCGGTCGTACCAGTGGGATCGGTTACCGCAATACCGTACTGGCGGAGTATAGTGGTGAGAATTTCGGGCATGCTCGGAACGTTTGCACTACGCCCGAGGGCTGCTCCTGCCCGGACAATTTCACCCTTGTCGTCGAGGAGGGTGAGTTTGGGCACGGTTTTCACCATATCCGTCCACGTTTCTGGTGGAGTGAGCACACCCGCCTCATCCAAGAGTTGCTGGTTGTAGAGCATGGCCAGACTATCAAATTGCAAGGGGAAGCCCACAATCTTTCCGTTTTGGTAGATATCGCTGACCGCACCACTGACAAAGGTATTTTGCAAGAGCTGCGCGGATGGTACGGCCCGGTCAACTTTGCAAATTTGCAATTGGTCCTTTATGCCTAGGACCTTGGTATGGGTGTAGGTGTAGCTCGTCGTCGAGGCGGGCATGGGTGTGACGAGACCGGTGGCCACGAAGTGCTTGAGCTGTTCGTTCTTCACGCTGTAGATGTCCGGAC
>CAIPSZ010000038.1 GCA_903867845.1 Candidatus Kerfeldbacteria bacterium
AATGGCTCACCGGATTAAGTGCTTGCGCGTGTGCCCAGAAGCAGGCCGACTTGAATACCCGCTACCCGTAGCTTAATCAATACCGTCCTCCAGCTGAAGAGCGAGGATGAGGCCCGTCGTTTCTTCCGGGATTTACTCACCGAGGACGAGCTCTTGGAGTTCTCCCGCCGCTGGCAAGCAGCCAAGATGCTGAACCAGAAGGTCCCATACACGAAGATCGTGCAGGTAACCGGCTTAAGCTCCACCACCGTTGCCCGCGTCCAGCGTTGGCTGCAGGGCACGCTCGGCGGCTACCGCCTTATGCTCAATCGCCTCGGCCATCATACTCATGCTTCACCACACACTCGCTTGAAAGAGGCGTGAGCTGACACGGCATTGGTCAACCTACTCCCCTCTCTAGCGAGAGGGATTTTTGTAAACAAAAGTGAACCTTTATAACTGTAAGGAGTAGGCATGAATATCACCTACGTACGGTTTAGCCCAACCGCAAACCCCGAGCTGCTCCCGCAGCTCATCCGCTGCTACCAGGACGTCTTCAGCACGTCGCCCTGGTTCGAGTGGAAGCAGTGCGAGCGCGACAACCTGAAGTGGGGCAAGGAGCAGGCGAGCGAAATTCCGAACCTGCAGTGCCCCACGTGCGGCGATGCGCTCACCGACTTCTGGCCGAGCGACGTTGTCGAACACGACATCCGCAAAGAGTTGATCCTCCCCAACGCCACCTGCTGGCTGGCCCTCGCCGAGGGCAAGGTCATTGGCTTCTGCTGGGGGTACAGCCTCACCCTCGCCGAACTCGAGGTGAAGCTCGGCGCAACCTGCGCGGCAGCCTTCCACGCTTCGTTCAACGGAACACCGCGCGTCGCCTACCAGGACGAGATCGGCGTCATCGCGCCGTTCCGCGGCCGGCACATTGCGAGCAAGCTGTTCCAGCTTCGCCTGCAGGACTTCCTGGCGCAGGGCCTCACCGTTGGCACCGTCCGCACGAAGACCCTGCCGCCCAGCGTCACCTACCTGTGGTTCAACCGGCTCGGCTACCAGACTATTGCCAACTACAACGACGCCGACGGTCGCGTGGTCATGGCCATGGACATGCGCGCGCTCTTCAAATGAGAACCCAGCACCTTCAGCAAAAAGGAGTGTAATCAACTACGCTCCTTTTTCTTTATGACGTGAACTTTCCAATCAGGAACGCTTCGCCGCCAATCTCCTTCTGCGGCCGCGGGAAGATAATGCACTCTCCTTTTCCCGCGCGGTACTCGGTGTCGCCGTCTTTAGCGAAGACTTCACCTTCAGGTAGCGCTTCAAAATCAGCAAAGTCTTTGGTAAAGCTGAGCCCATTCGTCTGCTTCAGCACAGCGCGGGTGATGTGCACGTACTTCGGCGTCTGCTTTGGCGCCGGAATCGATCCAGCTATGCAACCAAAGAATCGTAGGAACGTTAGGATACTCTGCTTTGCAAGGTCGAGGTACAACTCGGGCGTCTTCACCGAACCGAGTTCTGTCGTGACTGCAATTTTCCCACGTCCGTACATGTATCCATCCACCGCACCACCTTCGGCATCGTTCCAACCAGTGGAGATAATGGGAAAATCTAGGGCACGAGCAAGGACCATGCTCGGTTGCTCCGTAATGATGAATGGCGTGGTCTTTACGCTGTTCGTCGCGTGCAGGTCGAGCACCGCGTCGCACTGGTCTAGGATGGGCATCAGCTCTTGCGCTCGCTGCTCTTCCAATGATGTTCCGGTAATTCCAGGCACAAAACAACGATTCAGATTCTTCTCGATGAACCGAACGTTCTTGGCAATAGCGTCGGGATTTCCGTAAATTGCGTACACAGTGCCTTTCGTAATATCCAAAGTCTGCCACAGGGCTTGCAGGGCCATGACGCCGACACGTTCGTCCCCATGCACGCCAGCAACCAGCGCTACCGTTGAGCCAGCGTACGTACCTTTTTTAATTGAGACACTTACTGGGAGATTTTCAGGTTGCATGAAAAGAGTATACCTGCTTTTCAGCAGTACCTGAAATTACTTCTTCCCCACCTTTACCTTTGCTGCACCCACGGGCTCCACCTTCACGTCCACGGGCTTAATTGGCAACGTAAACTGGAAGCAGCTCCCCTTGCCCACGCCATCGCTTTCCACCCAGATCTTCCCGCCGTGGACTTCAATGATGCGACGCGCCACGTACAGCCCCAGTCCTGACCCATCGGGGTTCACCTGCGCAATGCCATAGCCGCGCACAAACTTGTTGAACAGGTTCTTCGCCTCCTTGGGGTCCAGGCCGCGGCCCGTGTCCTGCACCTTCACGTGCACCCACTCCCCCTCCCGCTCGCTCGTCACGGTAATGCTGCCTTTGGGCGTGTACTTAATGGCGTTGTCCACCAAGTTCAGCACCACGTCCGTAATTTTGTCGTCAATTTGCAGTATGGGGAGCTTCTCTTTCGGGTGGACGTACGTCAGCTTCAAGCCGTGGTCTTGCGCCATCTTCTGCACCACGTTCAATTCTTTATCAATGAGGTCTTCCAACTGCATGGGCTGCTTGTCCAGGATGAGCTTGCCGCTCTCAATCTTCGTTACATCCAGGAAAAGGTTGATGAGCCGGATCATGCGCTGGCTGGCGTCGAGCAAGCTATCCAGCACTTTGTTCAGGGCAGGATCGATCTTGCCAAAGTCCCCGCCCACGATCATGGAGAGGTAGCCCATAATGCCGGTCATGGGCGTGCGCAGCTGGTGGCTGGCAATGGACACGAACTCACTCTTCGCCTGGTCCAGCTCTTTCAAGTGCTCGTTCGCTTCACCCAACTCTCGGTTCGTTTCTTCCATGCGCCGTACCAGCTCAATGTTCTGGTAGACCAAACCTGTCTGGTTGGCCATGGCCTGCATCATGTCGTGCTCGGTGCGGGTAATTTCTTCGGGTGGTTTACCAATCATGAAGTCAATGACACCGACCACCACATTTTCTGCAACAATCGGTACGGCAACCACGGTTTTTATTCCACCCAACTTCTGCACTGCCCCGCACACCATGGTCGGCACGGGCGGACTCAAGAAGTCGCCTAGGTTCGCACTTACGCGGACCTGGTTGGCTTTCATGGCTTCAATGTTCAAGGTGCGGTCGGTAGTGTAGTCACCCCAGTATTCGTTAATGGGTTTTGGCAGTAACTTCAAAATCTTCTCCGTGACCGGCGTGTGCGTCACGGCTTCGGGAAAAATCTTGTGGCGGGATTCGCCAAGGAAGAGCAGCAGTCCGCCAACGAAGCCAAGCTCCGTGTAAATGGCGTCGACAATGGACTGCGTCACTTTCTTAAAGTCCAGGGTTTGGGTAATGAGGTTCGTCACCTTGGACACGGCTGAGAGGAACCGGTTGCGGTCTTCCAGTTGGGCATTCTTCTGCTTCACACGCTCCGTGGCAATCTCCACTTCTTTTTGCAGTTTGACGTTGAAGAGCCGGATCTCCTCGTAGAGCCGAGCTTTCTCCAAGGCGCTGGCTAATTGCGGGCCAAGGAGTTGGAGGAGGTTCAGGTCGTCGTTGCTGTACGGGTCACCCGAGAGCTTACCGCCCAGGACGAGGATGGCCGCGATACGACCGTCAGATGTGATGACTGGGGAAACAACTGCGGCATTTAATTTGTCGAGTTCTTCTTTGAAAATTGTTAATTCTTTGCGTGTTCCTTCTTCCTTTGAATTATCAATTAATTGTGTAAGGGATTCAAAAGTCACAATTTGCTTTTCTTTTAGTAAATATTTATATAACGGGTTCGCATTGGTTAACTCACTTATTTTATTCTTTGACAAATAGTGGCCTGTGAATGATCCACCTCCATTATTTGATGAAAAGAACTGTATATTTTGAATTTTTAGGCCTAATTTTAACTTGTCCGTAATCTCCAGTACTAGTTTTTGTAAATCAAT
>CAIPSZ010000039.1 GCA_903867845.1 Candidatus Kerfeldbacteria bacterium
AGACCTGAAGGAGTAAATCCAATGGCAGGAGCAAACACTGGCTCTGCAGGTGTACCGAAAAATCCACGGCCCATTCGCAAGCCACCGGCAAATACTGTTCCGTAAATTTACCGAGCTTCTTTAAAGCCACGTATTACACAGTGCGTGGCTTTTTTATTTCTTCCAGAGGTATTTTTCCAAATTCACCCACCACAGCTTCTCCTTCTTAATAACCTTCACGCCATCCCGCTTGAGCTTCCAGGCTTGCTCATCCTGCGCGTGCTCGTGATTCATGATGGAAATGTACCCCTGCTTGTTCACCACGCGCTGCCAAGGTACATTCTCAACTTTCGCTGCATCGAGCGCGTGCAGGGCCCAGCCCACTTGCCGGCTCGCCCGCGGGCTCCCCATGAGCGCGGCAACTTGACCATAGGTGGCAACTTTCCCTTTTGGGATTTTCCGTACAACTTTGTAGACACGTTCGTGAAAGGTCATACCTTTTCCCCCGCCAGTAATTCGCGCAATAAACGCTGCAGGTGCTGCAGTCTGCCACGCCGTTCAACGTACGAGAGGTTAATCGCCTCCACATCAGCGAGCATGGTGCCAAGGATTCGCTCCACCAGACTGGCACGCAGCAAGGCGTCCACTTTTTTGTAGCGAAGCCGAAGTGCGACAGGACGAATGAGCTTTAGCCAAGCACGGATGGGCTTTTTCCATTGTGCGTATGAAAGGCGCCAGTTCCCTGGGAGCAGCCAGTCCGCCCAGATGATGAACGCGAGTTCGTACCCTTCGGGGTACATGCGGGTGTGGGCAAAGTCGGTGAGCGCGTAGGTACCATCCTGCCGTTGGAAAATTTCCTTGGGCTTCACGTGGCCATGGCACCACTGCATGCGTCGGGATCGGAATGCGCGGTGCAGGTAGGTGACGCTGTCCTGGTACAGCGCCCGGAATGAAGCGGAGAACACCAGACGCTGGCGCGCTGGTCGGTGCAGGTCTGTTGCTTCGGCAAGGTGGAGCCAGCGCTGGAGTCGTGCGACGTGGTACGCGTCAGCGGGGAGCTTTTCCAGCGAAGTAAGGGCGCGGTGCGGCCGTTTCGGGAAGCTCTTCCGGTACTCCATGAAGACCGCTAAGAACATCGCTCGTTCATCTGGCTGAAGTGGAGAGGAAAGGAAGTGACCACCTGCATCCAGGCGTTCCATAATGAGCCACCCACGGGTGGGGGACACGACGCCAGAGGTGTAGAGCTTCGGCGCGCGTACCTTGGTGCTGCGATTCGCCCGGTTGAAAACGGCAAGCGCTCGCGGTTCGTCCGTGGGCTGCGGTTCGTCATAAAGTTTGAGGACCGCAGGTTTGCCCTGGTACGTCCCCGAGTAGATAGCATTTCGGTACTGACGGCCGTAGTGCCGTGCCGTGTGCAGGAGCGTGCCAATGCGAAAACCCGTCTTCCGGGCAACGCGCTTCGCCTCGCTGGCAAATGGATTCACGGGCATGCCTAGGCGCTCACCACGCTCTGCAAGAGTGCTTTGAGCTGGCGGAAGGCCTCTCCGCGATGGCTCATCCCATTCTTCTCCTCGTCGGACATCTCGCCAAACGTCCGATCATGCCCGTCAGGAATGAAGATGGTATCGTACGGCAATTTTGGTCGGGGCGTGCCACGGGGTTGCAGGGGGATAGTCCCATCAATCTTGCCGGTGAATACCCACTCCTGGCCATCGGGTGAGACGAGTGCGGCCGCGGATTCAAACCACGCACTTCGCCGGTGCTCGGGTACACCTTGGAGCTCGTCGAGCGTGTGCTGGATGAGATCTGCGTCAGACGCTCCTTCCCCTGCCCACCTGGCGGAGAAAACTCCAGGGGCACCATCCAGGGCATCAATGGAGAGGCCGGAATCATCGGCCACCGCCCACTGCCCGGTCTTCTGGCTGACGAAGCGTGCCTTCTTCAGCGCGTTCTCCGCAAAGGTCACGCCATCTTCCACAACATCCTCGTGCACGCCAGCGTTATCCGCGCTCTGCACGGTTATCGGCAAGCCCGCGAGCATCGCCTGCATTTCAATGACTTTCCCGGGATTGTGCGTGGCGAAGATGAGCTGCATGAACGCAGTATACCCTTGACGCTTTCTGGAGGCTATGGTTGGATACCCTAAACACAGGAAACCAACTCAAGGAGTGTACGTGGAAACACAAGGAAGTTCACCGGTACAATTCGGTGTGAAAGAAACGTTCATTGGCCTCCTTGCTGGCCTCATCGTTGCGCTGGTCAGCATGACAATCGCTATAAAATTTCCCGCGGGGTACGAGTGGGGCGCATTCGCACTCTTCGCAGCGTGCATTGGGTTCGCCATTGACTGGAAGCAGTACCAGGGAATGCTCACAAGCGTCACCGCTGGGTACACGTTCGGACTCGGTGTGGTAGCGATTTCAAAATATGGCGCAGTGCAGGCTATCTGGCCTTTCCTCGCCGGGATTACCTGCTACGAGCTTGGCGTGTACTTACGGCCACGGAAGCGCGCAAAATCACTATAGATGAAGTGAGCCCTCACTACGGTGTGGGCTTTTTCTCATTCCGCATCTGCCAGTGGTACACTGTACCCATGACCACCCCACAAATGGAAACCATTGCTCGCCAGCTACGCCGCTGGATAGTCCAAATGACCACGGCTGCTGGTTCTGGCCACGCCACATCATCGCTTTCCGCAACTGATCTCATGTCCGTTCTTTTCTTTGATAGCTTTTTTAAAGCTGATCTTCGTCATCCAAAAAATTTCAACAACGACCGAATTATTTTCTCCAAGGGGCATGCGGCACCACTGCTCTACGCGCTCTACGCTGCTGCTGGAGTTATTCCCGAGCGTGAACTGCTGACCCTACGGAAGTTTGGCAGCCGTTTAGAGGGCCATCCAATTCCGTCATCTTTCCCGTATGCCGAAGCTGCGACCGGTTCGCTCGGCCAAGGCCTTTCCGTTGGTCTCGGCATGGCGCTTGCTGCACGGCAGGATAAACTCCCGTACCGAACATTTGTGCTGCTAGGCGATAGTGAGCTTGCCGAAGGGCAAATCTGGGAAGCTGCCCAGCTCGCTAGCCACTACAATCTTTCAAATCTCATCGCTATTGCCGATATCAATCGGCTTGGCCAACGTGGGCCGACAATGTTGGGCTGGAACGAGCAAGTGTACGCCAAGCGCTTTGCGGCTTTTGGCTGGCGCACGTTCATCGTTGATGGCCACGACCTCAGCGCCATTGCAAAAATCTACAAACGAGCGCTGACTTCGAGCAATACGCCAACGATTATTCTCGCCAAGACGATCAAGGGTAAAGGAGTCAGCTTCTTAGAAAACAAAAATGGCTGGCACGGCAAAGCGCTTTCAAAAGTCCAACTGGCTCAAGCCCTGGATGAACTCAGAAATACGAAATCTATCCGTGGCATTGTTGCCAAGCCTACATCGCCACGCGTGAAGAAGCTCATTACCAAGCCAGCGCAACCCATCCACTACCTCCGCGGTGCACTCGTGGCGCCACGGGAAGCGTACGGCAATGCCCTAGCCCGCATTGCGTTAGCCCATCCCGAAATGGTTGTGCTGGATGCGGAAACCAGCAACTCCACAATGGCCGAAATCTTTTCCAAGGCACAACCCAAGCGCTACTACGAAATGTTCATTGCCGAGCAGAACATGGTGAGCGCCGCGCTCGGCATGGCCCGCCGTGGGAAGATTCCTTTTGCGTCGACCTTTGCCGCGTTCATGACGCGCGCTCATGACCAAATCCGCATGGCCGCATTGAGTGACGCGCACCTCGTGCTGTGTGGCTCCCACGCTGGCGTTTCCATTGGTCAGGATGGGGCATCGCAAATGGGTGTGGAAGATATTGCCATGTTCCGGTCCACCTTCAACACCACAGTCCTGTACCCAAGCGACGCTGTGTCGACCGAAAAACTCGTGGAGCAGGCTACTCGGGCAAAGGGGATTGTGTACATCCGCACCACACGGGAAAAGCTGCCCGTCCACTACAAGAACACCGAGACCTTTCCCATTGGTGGCAGTAAAACCCTGGCCGAAAGTCGCAAGGATAGAGCCACCATCATTGCCGCTGGCATTACCGTCCACGAAGCTGCCCGAGCGTACAACGAACTCCTCAAACGAAAAATCCACGTCCGAGTGATCGACCTCTACAGCGTCAAGCCAATTGACCGGGAAACAATCCTTCGTGCAGCTCGTCAAACCAAACGCCTTATTGTAGTTGAGGACCATGTGGCCGAAGGGGGGATTGCCGACGCAGTGCGCGAAGTCGTTGGCAACCGTGCAACCGTGACCTCACTGGCTGTATGTTTCATCCCGCACAGTGGCAAGCCCGAACAACTGCTAGCCTACGAAAAAATTGACGCTGATGCGATTGTTCGTGCCGTTCGTTCTTCCGTGTCATCCTGAACTTGGTTCAGGATC
>CAIPSZ010000040.1 GCA_903867845.1 Candidatus Kerfeldbacteria bacterium
CCGGGTTTATAAATAGTGAACTGGGATTATAACAAAAAAAGGGCTGCCCCGTCGGACAGCCCAAATTGGCAAGCTTGATTCACAATTTAAATCATTAACATATCCATGTTCAGGTTTAAATTGTTATTCACCGTAACATTAACTTTTGCACCTCCCATACAGGTGCTGCCATCAGTCTTTGTCGCAGTGCCAATGGCGTAGAGTGTGTGCGGGCCATCCGAGAGCGTCGAGGGAAGCCAATTGTACGTGCACAATCCGTTCGTACAATTGGTAATAGTGGTAAAGGGAGTGCTAGTACTCGTATACGGATCGGTGTACAGCTTGACGTTACTCAGCAATTGGTCGGTCCGACACGTTTTGGATACGGCGATGCGTATAGTGCCAGAGTACTTACTGCACACCCCACCATTCCAACGTGACACGCACTTTGCGGGAGCGCACGATGTATCAAAGTACCCATCACACGTCCTCGAAAAATCAGTTGGAGTGGTACACGCAAAGTAACTGTTCCCACAGTTCGCATCGCTAGTACACGATTTTGCACTATTCGTGCACGTACCATCTTGCACCGTTGCGTCGCTCCCCGGAGCGGAAAACGACATGATGACGCTGTTGCTGACGGTCACGTTCAATGCAACGGTGGAAGCGTTGTTTGAGGAGTCGTACGCGCTTATTGCAATGCTGTGGCTACCTGCGAGTTCAAAGACGGTATTCCAATCGTAGGAAAGCGTACACGATGGTCCAATGCCGCACCCCGTGAATGGCACAGCGGTATTATCAATGTAGAGCTCAACGCGTTGAACACTGACATTATCTGCAATAACTGCGTTGATGTTCTTTATGCCCCCAAAGGTATCCCCGTCTTTTGGCGAGCCAACCGTGATGATTGGTGGCTGGATGTCGGCAGTCGCAACCGCTGTTCCATACGTAAAGTCTGCGGTCGTTGACGTAGATAACCCCGACCGATCGTACCCGGTAACGGTAACCTTATGGTGGGTATTCGTATCGTAGGTCTTCCCTGTGGTTGCATCTCGTAGCAGCCAGGTGAAGGTGTATGGAGCGCTGGTAAGCGTAGCTCGTGGGGTGGTCTCGCTATCAACGGTGAAGGAGACGTAGTCAATACCCTTGCTCCCAGAGGCTGGAATGACGTCTGCCACAACATTCGTACTTGAACCGCTCAACGTACTCGAAGTGTCGGGGAAAGTGATGTTGACAGTTGGCGCTGCACCCCCCGAACCGCCATTGTTCACCTGCAACGTGAGCTGCTTGATGCTGGTGTTGCCACTCTTATCGTACGCGACGGCGCTGTACGTGTAGCTGCCATCGGGGAAGACCGTGGTATCGACACTTGCAGAGAATGGTGGCGGCGGGCAGGATGCCAGGCAGTCACTCTCCCCGACCTTCGACGTGCCAAGGTAGAACTCAACTTTAGCCATCCCGCTTGCATTCGTCCCGGTATCCGATGCATTTGCCGAAACGGTTGGTGTCCCACTCACTTGCCCATCCGCACTTGGCGCAACGAGCGTGAGAATCGGGGGGATTTGATCACCGGGCGCATTCTGCACTCCGTAGGTTGCGGATATCGCATTGCTAGCATTACCTGCTTTATCGGATGCCGTTACGGAAAGGGTTACCCCGGTTCCACTAGCGGCGGCACCGTTCGCGAACTGCCGCGAGTTAAATGTCCAGTGGTACTTGCCATCGGCAGAAGGCGCACCAATACTACCCGACGTTTGCTGCGAGCCGGAGCTATTCTTCACCAAGAAATTTACGGCGCCGACGCCACTTCCCGTACCATCATCTGCAGTAGCGATCACCTCAACCATTCCCGAAACTGTACTTCCGGTTGCCGGGGAAGTAATGCTGACCGTCGGCGCAGTAGCATCTTGCTTCACACGGACGTTAACGATATTAGTGAAACCGCCACCATCATCGGCGGAATCAAGTACGAGGTCGAATCCATAGCACTGTGATTGACCAGCGGGGCAAATGTTCGTCGATCGGGAAACTTTAGGTCCGAGTTTGGCAAAGGATTGGGTGAAATTTGAACGATGGGCCCAGAAATACACGCTGCCCACACCGTATAACTGCGCATCTGGCTTTCCTGTGGCGTTCGTCGTGTAGTGGTAGGCAATACCAGTAGAGTGTGGTGGTTCGCCAAAAGTTGGCGGAGGCGCCCCGGATGGAACTTCGTTTGGAAAGTGCATGACCTTCGCCGTTGCATCCCAGCAGGTTGTTGGATCAACCGACGCACCCGTGCACGGGCTTCCCGGCCAGGTGGTATTCCACAAGTTCAGCGGATCCTTCGGCATGGAAATGCCAAGCTGCGCGCCTAAGGTCTGCTGCCATGACGGCCACGAGGTCATGGAGTAACTAGAAAGGTAGGTACCCGACTCAAGCGTTGGGTACGCCCCACTGTGCGCTTTCTTATAGGCGTCCAGTGCGTAGATTATTTCCTCGTACGCAAACACGCGCTTTACATCCGTACGCAGGTCACTAAAACGTTCGTCCGTACTCGGGATAACCGTGTTGAAGTGGAGGTTTAGCAAGAGCTGTTCGAACATGGCGACAGTTGCACTGCCGGCTTTATCTGTGTACGAGAAGACGTAGATGTACGGGTACGATTGCGACGCAGCGTTCGGCAGGTAGTCTGCGGCGACGTACACTGTGCGGCCTTCTCGAATCGCTGGGTACCCGTCGACTTCCATTGTGCTGCCGCTTGGATCCTTGCCAAAGGTCTTCTGATACCAGCGCAACGGGGAGAGATCTTCATCATTTTTAATTACACGCACGCCAATAGCATCGCCAGTCTTCGTGCCAGTTTTCGTATCGACGGTGAAGAAGAAGTACTCCTTAGTTAAATTCCCAAGTTGCTGACCGAGAGTCGGATTCTCCGTCATGGTGTACTGGGCGTTGCTATCACGGCAAATTTGGAACGTGAAATTGTGCGACGGCGTTCCTGCTGGCGCGGGTGTCAGGAGCGCTGGATCCATAAATGGCGTACCGGAAGATGGCCAGGGGTTCGCGCACATGAAATCGTTGATAGGAATGGAGGTGGAACCTGAGCCCGTTGTCCCAAAACCGGTGACGTTGACGGACAGACCCTCGCTACCACTCGCCGAATTCAAAGCGGTCGCAAAGAAGTTCTGTTGCGTGTACTGATTTGGCACGGCATTGCACGGTAAGCCAGCGCTGCACGCGCTATAGGTATTCGAGCTTCCCGGTGTCCCGCCGGTATCCGCTTCTTTCCACGTTGCTGACGCTATATTGAGTGGCCCGTGCCAGGATTTATCAAAAGCTTGAACGGTATACTCGTGCTGGTTCCCAGGAACTGTGTTTGCACGATCATTTTGGCACGTGTCACCACTGCAGGTGAACTGGTCACTGGTAATTTTGGCATTCGTAACTGCGTTGTAGATTGCAACGTTGGCAATTTGACACAGTGTGGTACTTGCATCAACGACATATGGCGGGAAGGTCCACGTCGCTGGGAGGAACAGCCCCTTGATGGTCTGCACTCCGCCCGACCCACCGCGAACGGTGAGGAGATACGTTCCATTGTCCAGCGGTTGCTGCAAGTGGAGGGTGGCGGTATTTCCAGCGAGGGTCACTGAGGCGGGTACCGCGGACGTACCATTCATGAGCTGGATCGTACTTGCATTTACTGTGCTTGGCTGCATGTCATCAACAAAGGTCACGGAAAAATCATAGTTACGGCAATCCAGAATACCAGGTGGTTGTGGTTGATAGGTATCAATGATGCCCGAGGTACAAGAAGAGGTAAGCTGACAAATTTGGCTCGTGCAACACCCACTGCTGCACTCGCTGTTCTGCGAGCAGCTCACCGCGTATTTCACCGGTGTTGCTAAACAGGTATTCCCTTCCGCTGATGGCGCGCTAACCGTCGTGAGCGCGGGTGAAGGCGGTGGTGACTTTGGCATGCCCGTTCCTGCGGGAACGCTCGTCGTCGCAATTTTTTGCGACATCAATGTCACGTTACTATTGAGGGTAAAATTGCTGGATGGCTGTGATGGCGTGGTGAAGTACGTCGCGCCGCCCGTAGAGACAAAGTTGTCACCGTTGTACGTTAGCGCAGAGCCCTCCTTCACTGCGATGGGTGTGATGTTGCAGAGCAGTGGTTTCTTCCCTGAGGCGGGAAGGTTGGTAGTGCTGCCGTCTGGAGTTGCGCAGACGTTCGCAATGGTGTAGCTCTGCGGGTTGCTCGTGAGCGCTTCATTGGTCTGCACGGTAACACCCCACACGCCCGACGCGTTATCTGGCTGTGCTTGCACGCGGATGCTATTTTCTGTCCAACCCGCGTCACCGCAAATTGTAAAGCTCCCCGGGATTGCCGGATTCGACCCGTCGTTGAACAGCACATTACCCGCGCCTCGCCGGTTCCCAAAGTAGCAGCCATTAACCTGAATGATGTCACCTGGTGGACCAGAAGCATTTACGACACTATTAATGTTCTTCACGAATGGCGTGCAGAGGTGCGTCGCTGGATCGCACGTTGAGCCTGTGCACTGGAATGGATTCCCATCGTTCTTTTGGTTGCAATCCGATGGTTTGTCACAGTAATTGTGGACGACATCGATGTTGCCACTTCCGCTAAGTCCGTTGTACGTTGCCGAAACGGTTGCCGTACCATCCACGCCACCGGCCAACTGCACCGTTGCCGTATCTGCATTTTCCGAAGGATCAGCAGACACTGGAACGGAACTCGTCGGGCCAAGGGTAACCAAAGTTGGATTCTTGGTAACTGCCCAGGTAAAATTCCCACCAAGATTCGTTAGGTCATTGCAGGTGCTGTTCGTTGCCGATGCGGTGTACGGTACGGTTCCGCCAGTCCCGAGCGGGCCAGCCTGCGATGGGTTGAGCGTGACTGCTTCCACTTTGCAATTGGTATTCCCCGCGCGAATCTGGAAGTGCCATTTCGCATCGCCGCTCATCTGAACACCTTTACTACTCTGCACGTTTCCGCGAATCGTCACTTGGTACCAGTACCCGCCATCAAGTACCGCATTCGGCGCCGTTGGGGTGAAAGTGACTGCGTCCCCGGCACCATTAACAGATAACGCTCCACTCACAGCTGTTGGCGTAGTACAGGTAAAATCTGTTGCGTTATCGCACCGCTGGACCACGACATTAGCAGGGTTGAGTAATCCAGTCGCGCCGTTGCTGACATCCATTTTCACATTGAACTTCCCGGATATTTTGAGATTCTGGCAGACGTTCGGGGCGTTGGGCACTGGATTCGGTGTGGGCATTACTCCGGTGCTGGGGTTACATGAGTAGTCCTGTACTAGTGCTGGCGTATCATCTGCCG
>CAIPSZ010000041.1 GCA_903867845.1 Candidatus Kerfeldbacteria bacterium
AAGAGAGCCGGCTCTGCTTTCATAAGCAAAAGACAGATCTTTATACATCTTCCAAGCTTTTTCAAGACCTTGGGTAGAAGTAATATACATTTCAGGCTGGCAGACCTAGAAACAGATTGCTCACACCGCAAAGAGAGCAATTTTTAGGGGAGTACGAACACAAGAAACCATTAAACCACGTAGGCTGAAGGGCTTACAGAAAAGAGAACAAACATGAAAAGCCTGAAAGTGCTTCTCATTGTGGTGCTGGCCCTCGTGGCCTGCGTCGCTGGGAGTGTCTTCTTTGATGGCTGCTCGCAGAAGGCGGCTAACCCTGTCTTTAGTACTAACCAGGACAATTCTAGCAATCAGACTGTTGCTGATAACTTACCCCGCCTGACGCTACGACCCGGCGTTAACATTCCCGATGCATACTTCACAGCTCAAGAAAGCCTTGGGAATGCGTCACTTGATAGCGCCATGATCGCACATGTTGACTTACGAAGTGTTGATCCCACGGCTACATCATTGGGGTCTACGCTCAACATCTGGTTTCCGTTTGGACCTTCCCAGGTTGATTTGTGGACGGGAGAGACGGGAACGAGAACGAATGGCGGAATGCTAGATATTTGTGGGGGGTACATTAGCACTCATTCTGGTGCGGATTACTACGCACGGGATATGAGTAGGAATGATGGGCAGCCTTCCGCCGGACAGTTGGTGTACGCTGGCTATAGTGGCTGGGTGGTGCGCGCTGGTTGGGATGGGGGATATGGAAACGTTGTGGTCATCTGGGATCCTAACCGCAGCGTGTGCACACGGTACGCACACCTACAGTCTGTCATTGTGGCTAAAGGTCAATATATTTCAATACATACCCGTATTGGTTATGTAGGGAATACGCCCGGTGGCTTCAGTCCTCACTTGCACCTCGTTTCTTATGAACACGTTGCAGTTGATAAGAATGGTCTTGCTGTAATACCCTATGTTTGTATGTCAAACTACTATTCCTGCATTACCAATTTTTTCATCAACTGAAACAGCGAGGGCGATTGCTTAGCAATCGCCCTCCAATATATACTCACTTCAAGAATTATGATTTCATACCTTCCAAAATCCCTCTCTTTTTTACTCGCAGTAGCTTTAGTTGCGGCAGTATCTATGTACTGGCCCCAACGTTTTGTTACGCCACCATACAACAGCATCATGGCAACCGTGAGACAGGTAATGACAAATCCAGAAACTCCAAAAGTAGAACTTGCCGTGCAACGCGTTGCTGGGGGAACCGTAACGCAACGAGCACACCTCGCAGCTGGATGCTATGCAATTTCTGGCAAAGACTTTTCGGAATGCAGCGGTCAAATGTATGCAGTTCAACGAGATGGATCAGTAGTGAAGTCTGGAGCGCAGTTCAGCAATGACCCACTTGTAAGTCCAACAGGTTCGTACACATTCAAATTTGCTAAGGAGAGTACACTCAAGCCGAAAGAGGAAGCGTACCCAGGATCTTGGAAGACGAAACTCGCATTTATCAATCGTGAGGGGAAGACCTTGCAGTCTTTCGATTCGAAGCGCTACGGGCAACAATTCATCGACGTTACGCCACTTGCCTATAGCCAGGATGAGCAGCACGTCTTCCTCCAAGTTTGGGCAATGCAGGGAGGGGACTTCATTGACCAGATGCTCATCGTCAAGCAGGCTGTGCAGGATAAATCATTTGAAGTTATCGTTCGCAACCCAAACCCACCTGAAGCAATTAGTGACCCAACGGTGAAGAACTACACGCTCTCGCTCTTCCTCGGGTTGAGCACGGATAAGAGAAGCATGTTCGTTGAGGAGATGAAACCTAGCGATGGGAACTACCACCCACAGCTCCTCTACGAGTACGACTTTACTACTGGGAAACGCATGCTGGAGCTATCTCTTAATACCCAAGGTGGGTTTTCGCTGCTCTTCTCCCCGAACCAGGAGTACTTCGCGCAACAGGTAGATAGTAGGATTTCGATTACAAAGGTAAGTAACGGAACAATCACCGTAGTAAAACAATCTATTCCTGATGGATGCAATCTGAACGATCTATCGAATGATGGCAAGATAATTGCTGTCACCTGTGACCAGAATGACCAGATTGTATCTTGGTTGTATGACACGAGGGGTGAGCGACGCAAACTCCTGACGTCTTGGCCAATGAGTGGCAGCGGGTACAAGCTTGGTAAAACGTACTACATTTTCGCCGGTTTTTCTGAATAATTTCAATTGGCACCAAATATGAATACGAAGATTTTCGCTCGCGCATTTTTCACATCGTTATTCATCGGGGTAGTACTCATATTTATCGGGATATTAATTATTTCAGTACGTCCTCAACATAATATCAAAAAGCAAATTCACGAAAATAGCTTTGTTAAATTTCGTGAGCAGGTTCCACCGAATAGCCCGCAGCTGCAAATAATTCGAAATGGGTCTTTAGAGAAAGTTATAGACCTACCAGGTGACCTTCCCTACGCGCAAGCCCTGAACGCTGATGGTACAAAGGTTGCCGTAATACTCACCGGCACTTTTTCAAATCAATTTGGCATTGAGGCATGTGTCGTGACCCTAGCGACCTCGCAGATCAAAGTTATACACGTAGCACTTGCCGGGTATAGTTTAAACAGTCTCATGTGGTCACCGGATGGAAAGTACGTAGCTTTTGCGGAAATGAAGAACGGTGATGGGACTCAATTTCCGGAAAATGCAAACGTCCAACCTCAAGGGTCACTCTATATTTTTGATACAACTAGTGGATTAGTAAATAGCATGACCGGGAAATCTTTGCACATTCCAGGTGATCCGTATGTTTCACCGTTGTACTTTACACAAGAAACGCAGATGAACCTGATAGTTTCGGCATATGGAAATGTTGCGGGTATTTCGAGCACCTACCAAATTGTCATGAACACACTAGCGGTCCAGAAAATGCCCGACCAACCAAACAGTGATAAGCCCCATGCCGATTACGGGTTCTATAAATTTCCGCCAACCGGAATGGCGCCCAGTCGGTACTTTTCCGTCACCCGCGGATTTCTCCACGTAACGGATACGGTTACCAATGCAACTCGCGATATAGCAATTACCCCAATCGAACCCTCAACCTTCAGCCCACCGTCCCCAGATGGTAGGTGGGTAGTGTACGAGGACGTCACTTCACCGCTTGCAACGAACACGAACAGCCGCCCGGATGAAAAGCTTACGATCGTGAACGTTGATGCTGGTTCTTCACAGGCCATCACTGTTCCGTACCGTCCTCGCCTGGAATTTCTTGGCCGCGTCGACGCGTTTTTTGTACGCCTCGCTGCGTCTTACCCTCCCCTCGGCCGCCCCCGCCGCTGCCACGAGGTCCTCCCAGCCCATGCCGAACAAGGCGGCGACGGCGTCGGCCGCCGCGGTGGCGCTGGCCAACACCCGGGCCTCGTCCGAGCCCTGCCGCGCGGTGGAGGTGCGCGCAAGGGACAGGGCCGGGGCCAGGGCTGTGGCGCGGGCCCATGTCATGGGCTGCCGCAGGCCCTCCATCTGCGTTGGTAGGGGGTGGATAGGGATTAGATATGATGGTGAGGATAATGCACAATCTGCTTTAGAAAACGCACTTGCAGAAATTGAAGAATATAAAAGTGGTAAAGCT
>CAIPSZ010000042.1 GCA_903867845.1 Candidatus Kerfeldbacteria bacterium
AAGAAGAACCCGCAGCAACTCTTTACTGCAAACGGTATAGGTAGCGCTCGGCAGTTCCCCGGCGGGAACACCAATCGCGCCTTCCGTGGTGGCGCCTTTGGCGGAGGCGTACGCGGGACTATTGCGAGTGTCTCCGGCACGAGCATGACCGTGACACTCGCTGATGGGAGTAGCAAGATTGTCATCGTCCCTAGCAGTGCCACGATTTCGAAATCAACGAGCGCTACCAGTACCGACCTGACCACAGGCCAGACCGTGCTCGTCACCGGAACCGCGAATAGTGACGGCAGCACCACCGCTGAAAACATCCAGCTCAATCCCGTAACGCCGGCAAACCCACCGACGGCAACACCAGGAGCCGGCGTGTAGGAACGTACCACTGTCACAAAACACGCGCTGGTGGTGTACTACCATCAGCGCGTGTGTGTTACCTTCGCCCTATGCAACGCTATTCAGCCATCCTCACCGATCGACGCGACCTTTCGCCGACTGCCATTGAGCTCACGCTCCAGCGGCCGAACGGTAGTGCGTTCCCGTACTTCCTGCCCGGGCAGTACGCCACCATCAGCTTTCCAAAAAGTTTGCGGCTTCGCAGCGAGCGCTCGTTCTCCATTGCCAGTTCACCGAGTGACCTCACCGCGTTACGCTTTGGCATTCGCGTCGGCGGTCCGTACACGCAGGAGCTGAAAAACCTCCAGCCTGGTACGAAGGCAATGGCGTCGTTGCCGTTTGGCAAATTCACGTTCGATCCGAGTCGCGATCAGAATGCATTTTTCCTCGCCGGCGGGATTGGCATCACCCCGTTCTTGAGCATGATCAAATTTGCCACGGCGCAGCGCTTGCCCAACGACCTCACCCTCCTCTACAGCGTGCGCTCCATGGAGGATATTCCGTACCGCAGTGAACTGCTCGCCATGGAACGAACCAACCCGCACTTCCACTACGCCATTGTCGTCACCAGTGGAGCTGTGCCAAAATCTGACACCTTCATCAGTGGCAGGATTACTGCCGAGCTCATTGACCGTGCCTTAGGTGAACCGGTGCTCAACCGTTCCTTCTTCCTCTGCGGGCCACCACCGTTCATGCAAGGCATGTTCGGCGCGCTCCGTACCCTGGGCGTGCCCGAACACGTCGTGCGCACCGAACGCTTTAGCGCCGGGTCAACGAACTTCTTCGAACGCAAAACTGCTATTCCGTGGTTTACCCTAGCTGCGTGGGGCGCGGCAACCGCAGCGGTTTTCCTCGTGGTCTCGAATACCGAGCACGCTAAACGCGCAGCGGTTTCTGTGGGTACGTGGCTGCAGACGAACGCAGCGACAACCCAACCCGCTACAACAACCAGCGCGACGCCGGTTGACCAAACGACTGCGGTCACAACCCCCACTGTACCCGCGAATACTGCCAGCACGTCCGCAGTGACGAACAGCACGACCGCAACCCCTACACCTGTGGTTAAAAAGCCGGTAGTACAAGCGCCAGTCGTGCAGGCACCCGTAGTCCAGCAACCCGTGAGCCAACCACAATTCCAACCACGGACGCGCCTTTCCTAAAAACCCAATGGCAAATACTTCCACTACGGAGCCGACAATCACGGGCCAGTTCGCCGCGCTCGGGACGAGCGTGGAGTTTGGCGTACGCGCTGATGCCACCGCCAGCCAAACGCTCATCGCTGATATCATTTGTCGCGTGAATGCGTTCGAGGCGACGTTCACGCGTTTCCATAAATCTTCTGAACTTTCCACGCTGAACGCGCGCGCCGGCCAGCCCACACGCGTGAGCCAGGCAATGCTCGCGCTTCTCCTGGCGGCCCGGCGTGTCTGGTTGCAAACCGGCGGGATCGTGGACCCGACCATTGGCTCAGCCTTAAACCGTGCTGGCTACGACCAATCTTTTGACCAGCTCGTCGTGGATAACCCGCTCCCACCCGCGGGTGAGCCTGTTCCCGACGTAACTTTTGGCGACGTCACTGTAAACCAGGAAACGTCAACCGTGACCATGCCAGCAGGATCGTCCCTCGATCTGGGTGGCGTGGGCAAGGGCTACCTGGCTGACCAGCTCGTGCCAATCATCGAAGCGGTCACGCATGACTACTGGCTCTCCCTTGGCGGGGACATGGTCGGGTCAGGCGTGGGCGATGATGGAAAACCGTGGCCGATTGCCGTACAAAATCCGCAGTCAATGGCACACGATCTCGGTACGCTGCGCTTGCCGGACACCCACTGGGCTATGGCGACCTCTGGCATTAGCAAACGGCGCGGGACGCGAGCCGGCAAAGCCTGGCACCACCTCATTGACCCGCGGACGGGCAAGCCTGCTGATACTGATGTCGTCGGCGTCACGCTCGTCGCCCCAACCGCGCTGGAAGCCGATGCATTCGCAAAAACGGTTCTCCTCCTTGGTACCGGAGAAGGTATGGCGTGGTTGCGACGGCAATCCGGCTGTCATGCAATCGTCAGCACCGTACACGGGTTCACCATCTCGGATACGCTCAAGGCATACTTCACCCAAGCATGAGACGCTTCGCACTCACTATTGTGTTCCTTGTCGTTCTCCTGGGTGTTGGGACAGCGCACGTCACCCACGCTGCTCCATTGGGAATTCGGCTTGCCCAGGAAAGTGATAGCGAAGGTGGTGACAATAATTTTGACGATGACGGAGGCACGGCTACCCAAATCCCAGCTTCACCAGCAAACACGAGTCGACCAACCACCGCGGCCCAACCGCCAGTGACGAATCCTCCAGTAGTAACGACGCCGACGAATACGGCAACATCTATAGCCACTGAAGCACAGCCGACTCCGGAAACAGCTTCAACCCAAACGACGACCACGCCGACTTCCACCACGCCGGCAGCACCAAACATCTCGACGAACTTCCCATGGGCGTGGGTGGTCACGCGAGCAGCAGGAATACTCTCCTACATTTTACTCGGCCTGCTCTCCCTCACCGGTATGCTCCTGACGACCGGAACATTTTTTCGTGCCGTATCACCGGCAACGGCGTGGTCCATCCACCGCGCCATCGCGTCCACACTTCTCATTTCCGTCGCCACGCACATTGGCGCGTTACTGTTCGATACCTTCATCAACTTGCGCATCGTCGACGTGCTCGTGCCATTCGTCTCACCGTACCGTCCACTCCTCATTGCACTTGGCATCACCGGGTTCTACCTCTTGCTCCTCGTCCTGGCCACGTCGCTGTACACTATGAACCGCTTCCCGCGCTTCTGGCGCATCGTCCACTACTTCTCCTTCGTCATGTTCCTCAGCATCTTCTTCCACGGCTTGCTCATTGGCACGGATGCAAAGGTCTGGTGGGTGCGCCTGGTGTACTGGGCAACTGCTGTGCTCGTTGTCGGACTCGGGGTGTACCGACTGTGGTGGAAGCACCACCAAGATCCCACGCGAACTCCCAGACGAGCCTAATTTCCCAGGTGTGCTACGCTATGTAGTAGACTCGCTCTTCACTCATGCATGCTTATGAAAATCCGCCATATGCTCATGGTCCTGCCAGTAACTGGGCTCGCCATTTTTACCACAGCGTGTACTAACAATACGTCCAATGCAAATGGCAACACGAATACATTTACACCGACCACGTTGATAAACACTAATACTGCTGCAGAAAACACGAACACGGCGGCAAATCTCAATGCGAATCAGAATACGAACACTGCGAACACGAATACCGCCGCGCTCACGCAAGCGGTGAGCATTGCCGGCATGGCCTTCACCCCGCAAGACCTCTTGGTAAAAGTGGGGACGAAAATTACCTGGACGAACAATGATGGATTCGCTCACCATGTGCTTGGCAACAATGGCGGTCCAGATAGTGGCATCTTGGCTGCCGGCGCATCGTACTCATATACGTACACGACTGTGGGAAGCTTCCCGTACCACTGCAGCATTCATCCGAGCATGACCGGCTCGGTGACCATGACGAACTAGCGACCAACAAAAAAGCTCTCGGTAGAATCCGAGAGCTTTTTTATTTAAACGTTTTTTCGCTTACCCCGCCATCGGCACATCGGGCTCATGCTCGCTTTTACCCCGTCGCAGGAAGAGTGAGGTGCCCGCACCGATGAGCATGAACAGGGCGGCGAGCTTGAGCGTGGTGTTGATACTATCGGTAAAGCCTTGCTTCCCAGCCGTGACAATTGCCGTGCCAAGCTGCTGCACTTGAGCGAGGGCTTGCGCGGTTGGCTTGGTGGCGCCCGTAGGCATGAGGAGCGCGCCCACTTGCTGCTGTAAGCCTGCTTGGTTCCCTGACTGGCTCAAGAAGTCACCCGACTGCACGAGCACGCCAAGTTTTTCCTTTGCCGCACTTGGTAAATTGGGAATGGCATTTACGTGCGTGGTCATGTTGTTCGGCATAGAGCTTTGCAAAAACGCACCGAGAATGGCAATGCCCATGACTGCGCCAACTTGGCGGAACGTGGTGAGCACACCGGAGGCACCGCCGACTTCACTCGGCGGTATATCCAGTAACGTCGCATTGGTGAGTGGCGCCATGGCAAAACCCATGCCAATGCCGGTGATGATGAACGGCAGGATGAGGTCATGTGTCGTGGTGGTGAGCTGGAAGTGCGCCATGATGAACGCACCGACCGCCCCAACGATAAGCCCGCCGGTAATCATGTACTTAGCGCCGAAGCGATCCGAGAGCTTCCCGGCAATTGGTGCCGCTATCATGAGCGCAATTGCCAGGGGGAGGAGGATGGTACCACTCTCCTTCGGGCTGTAGCCCAGGATGCTCTGCAGGAAGAGCGGGAGCAGGAAGAACGCGCCCATCATCCCGAAGCTCAAAATGGTGGTGGCGATATTGCCGACCGAGAAGTTCCGGTTCTGGAAGAGCCTGAGGTCAACGAGTGGATCCTTGGAAATGCGTCGCTCCCGCAGGATGAAGAGCACGAAGAAGATGACCGCCAGTGTAAAGAACAGCGGGATGAGTGAAAGTGAACCCAAGGACAGCACGTGGCCGCCAATGGTAAAATCTTTCGCCACCGTCCACCAGCCGTAGGTCGGCCCTTCAATGAAGCCAAAGGTGAGGAAGAACACGGCGAGCGCGGCCAGGATGATGCCCGGAATGTCGTACTGCTTGCTAAAGTTCTCCTCCCGGCTCTCGTGCACGAAGAACATTGCACCGAGTACGCCAAGGACCCCCACCGGGAGATTGATGTAGAACACGTAGCGCCAGAATTCGGTGACATGCAGGAGCGTATTCAAATGCTGGCCCAAGCCAAGCTCGGTGAGGTTGCCACCGATAATCGGACCGAGCGCGATGCCCAATCCAGCAATGGCGCCCCACACGCCCATGGCAATGCCGCGCTGCTTCTTCTCAAACGTTGCGGAAATAATGGAGAGCGTGGCCGGCATCATGGCTGCACCGCCCAAGGCTTGGAACGCGCGAAAAGCGATGAGTGTGCTCACGTTCTGCGAAATGCCGCAGAGCAGGGAGCCGACCGTGAACGTGATCAAGCCGGCAATGAAGAGCTTCTTACGGCCAATCTCATCCCCCAAACGGCCAAAGGTAATGAGGAAGACGGCGAAGACGAGGAGGTACGCGTTGTTCACCCACTCCATTTGCGAGAGCGTGGAGCCAAAGCTCTGCAGGATTTTCGGAATGGCGAGGTTCACGACGTTGCCATCCATGACAATCATGAACAGACCAAGGCACAGGGCAACGAGCGTCAGCCACTTGCCGCGGTTACTCGTTGTTGGAATTGTAGCGCTCGTTTGCTCAGACATAGGACCGTGGTTAAGAGTGAGTGCTTACGCAGTGATTGCTTCGGTGAACTGGCTATTGTACAAGCTGGCGTAGAAGCCTTTCTGCTCCAGCAGCTGCTCGTGCTTGCCCTGCTCCACGATGTTGCCGTCACGCATCACCAGGATGAGGTCGGCGTTGCGGATCGTGGAGAGCCGGTGCGCAATGACGAAGCTGGTCTTACCGGCCATGAGCCGGTCCATGGCCTGCTGGATGAGCACTTCAGTGCGCGTGTCCACGGAACTCGTGGCTTCGTCCAGGATGAGCATGGGCGTCTTGATGAGCATGGCACGCGCAATCGTCAGGAGTTGCTTCTCACCCTGCGAGATGTTGTTCGCTTCTTCATCCAGCACCATGTCGTAGCCGTGGGGGAGCGAGTGGACGAAGTGGTCCACGTGCGCCGCCTTGGCAGCTTCCACAATTTCCGCTTCCGTTGCGTCGGGCTTCCCATACGCCAGGTTCTCACGGATCGTGCCGTTGAACAGCCACGTATCCTGCAGCACCATGCCGAAGAGCTTGCGGACGTCGGCGCGTGCCATGGTGCGAATATCCACGCCGTCAACTTTAATCGCACCCTTGTTCACCTCGTAGAAGCGCATGAGCAGGTTCACCATGGTGGTCTTGCCCGCACCGGTCGGCCCGACGATGGCAATGCGCTGGCCGGCATCAACGTGCGCCGTGAAGTCGTTGATGATGACCTTCTCGGGGTTGTAGCCAAACTGGACGTGGTCAAACTCCACCGCGCCCTGCACGCGTGCCAGGGTTTTCGTGCTTGCCGGATCGGGTGTTTCTTCCGCCTCGCCGAGGAATTCAAAGACCCGCTCGGCCGACGCGGCAGTGGACTGCAGCACATTGGCAATGTTCGCGGTCTGGATGATGGGCTGGTTGAATTGGTTCACGTACTGGATGAACGCCTGGATGTCGCCAATGTTGATACGGCCGTGAATGGCCAGGTAGCCGCCGAGCACGGTAATGCCCACGTAGCCCAGGTTTCCCACGAAGTTAATGATGGGGAAGAGTAAGCCTGAGTAGAACTGCGACTTCCACGCGCTGCCGTAGAGTTCGGTGTTGTGCTTGCCGAACGTGGCAATGGAGCGGTCCTTACCGTTGAATACCTTCATGACGTTGTGACCGCCATACATTTCCTCAATGTGCCCGTTGATGTGACCCAGCGTGTCCTGCTGCTTCTTGAAGTACTGCTGCGAGCGCTTCACCACGAAACCGATCAAGCCAAAGCTCAACGGCAAGGTAATGATGGCAACGAGCGTCATCTGCCAGCTAATGGAGAGCATCATAGCCAGGATGCCGATGATCATGGTCACGGAGGTGATGATCTGCGTGAGCGACTGGTTCAAGGTCTGGCTCACGGTGTCCACATCATTCGTAATGCGGCTAAGGACTTCACCATGCGTGGTCCGGTCAAAGTACCGCAGCGGCATGCGACCAATCTTGGTGGAGATGTCCTTGCGGAAACGGTAGGTCACCTTCTGCGTGACGTTCGTCATAACCCACGCCTGGATGTAGCTGAAGATCGCGCTCAACCCGTACAGGACGAGCAGCTCAATCGCGATCTCCATGAGCTTCGCGTAGTCGAAGGTTGGTCGCGACGTGAGGTCGAGCTTGTTAATGGTATTCAACGCCGAGCCTGGAATCTTGCTCGTGACCGACGCGGGCATGCGCTTGAGCAGATCGGCACCGGTCGTACCTGCAGGAAGTTTGGTACCAGCGGGAAGCTGCTTGATGAGCTGGTCGTACGCGGTGCGGTTCACGAAGTCGTTCACTACCTGGTTCGTCATCCGGCCCAAGATCTTCGGGCTAGCTATGGCGAAGATGGTGCTCGCTATGGTGAACACGACGACGATGGCGAGCGAGACCCGGAACGGCTTGAGGTAGCCGGCAAGCTGGCGCATGGTCTTCTTGAAGTTCTTCGGCTTCTGCGCCACGCCCATCATACCCATGGGGTTGCCGCCGCCCATTGGCCGGGGCCGCGCCCCTCCGGGGAAAACGCCTGACTGCTCTGCTTTATCCTGATTGTACGCGCTCATATGGCGCCCTCCGTGGCGAGCGTCGCCGGCGCGTGGCCGGGATGGCTGCGCAATTCTGCATCCGAAAGTTGCGAGGAAGCGATTTCGCGGTAAACATCGCAGGTTGTCATGAGCTCGTTGTGCGTACCTTGGCCCACGATCCTACCCTCATCCAGCACGATGATCTTGTCCGCGTTCATGATGGTGCTAATGCGCTGCGCCACGATGAGCACGGTCTTGCCTTTGGTGGCAGCAACCAGTGCTTGGCGCAACTTCGCGTCCGTGGTGAAGTCTAAAGCGGAAAAGCTATCATCGAAGATGAACACTTCCGGTTTACGAATGATGGCGCGGGCAATGGACAATCGCTGCTTCTGCCCACCCGAGACGTTGGTGCCACCTTGGGCAATTTCTGCATCGAACTTGCCGTCGAGTTGCTCCACGAAGTCTTTCGCTTGCGCAATTTCCGCAGCGTGAACAACGTCATCATCCGACGCGTTTGGCGCACCGTACTTCAGGTTGCTCGCCACTGTACCAGAGAAGAGCACACCCTTCTGCGGCACGAAGCCGATCTTGGCGTACAAATCTTCCATGCGCATGTCACGCACATCCACGCCGTCAACTCTCACACTGCCCTTGGCAACGTCGTAGAAGCGCGGGATGAGGTTGATGAGCGTTGACTTGCCGCTGCCCGTACTCCCAACAAATGCTGTGGTCTGACCAGGCAGTGCGGTAAAGGAAATGTCGTGGAGCACTGGCTCGTCTGCTTCGGCGTATGAGAAGAAGACGTCGTCGAATTCCACTTTCCCGCCGTGCATGTTGCTCACGTCCACTGGCTTTTCCGGATCTTTAATTGTGGCGTCCGTCCCCAGCACTTCGCCAATGCTGTCAACCGACACGGATGCGCGTGGCACCATGATGAAGACGATGGTGATGAGGAGGAAAGCGAAGATGGCTTGCATGGCGTACTGCATGAACGCCAGCATCTGCCCAATCTGCAAGCTGCCCATATCAATTTCATGCGCGCCGTACCACACAATGGCCAGGGTGGTGATGTTCATGATCAGCATCATGATTGGCTGCATGATGACGAGCAGGCGGTTGGTGAAGAGGTTGAGCTTGGTCAGCTCGACGTTGGCGTTATCGAACTTCTGCTCTTCCACGGGTTCGCGGTTGAACGCGCGGATCACCCGTAAGCCCGTCAGGATTTCCCGGCTCACCAAGTTCAACTTGTCCACGAGCTTCTGCAGGATCTTGAACTTCGGGATAGCTATCTTGAAGAGTACGGAGACGATGACGATGAGCGCGGCAACCGCGGCGCCCATGATCCAGGTCATAGACGGCGCGTTCTGGTACGCCTTGATGATTGCCCACACGCCCATGAACGGTGCCATGAGCGCCATGCGCAAGAGCATGGTCATGACCATCTGGATTTGCTGCACGTCGTTGGTGGAACGGGTGATGAGCGATGCCGTGGAGAACGTATTGAATTCATGGAGCGAGAAGCTCTCCACCTTGGCAAAGGTGGCAGCCCGAATATCGCGGGAGAAACCCGCAGCAATGCGGGAGGCAAACCAACCGACGAACACGCTTGCTCCAGCGGCGCCAAGGGCGAGCAGGATCATGATGCGGCCACTGTGCCACACAATCGCCATGTCGTTGGCGACTATGCCTTTATTGATGATGGTGGCCATGTAGTCTGGCAACGCCAACGTCGCAGCGACCATCAGGTACACCATGACCAGCAAGGCCAGGAACTGCCAGATATACGGTTTGAAGTAGCGGAGGATATTCTTCATACAAAAGTAGCGCCTACTTGAAATTCACGTCTTGCCGCAGGATCTTCTGAATCTCCGAGAGCTTCGTCGTGAGGTGTGCGGCCATTTGCGCCAGGCCAGTGAACTTCGTAATGGCGAGCATGTCCCTACCTGTGCCAAAGACCAGGAGCTTTTCACCCTTCTTGAGTTTCATCGCCGCTCGCGCTTCCGCGGGAATAACAATCTGCCCCTTTTCCCCTACGGTAGTCGTGCCGTAGAAGAGCTGCTGCATGCCCCATTTGTGCGTCATAGGTGTAGGGAAATGAACGAATATCCTACAAGTAGGAAATGTAGGATAATACCTATATACCGCAAATACCCGAGCGCGTCAAGGCGTGGGCAAAAAGGCTTACCGCGGGATTGTGCCAGCGTCTGTATGTCGCGAGCGTCGCCAGGCAACGAGCCACCACACTCCGCCAATGATGACGATGAGTACAATGGTCGGGCCGTAAATGAACGGGCTCTGAAAAATGGCGATACCCGGTTTCCCAAAGTAGTGCTTCACGTCGACCAAGGTTTTCATGGTCCGCAAAATTTCCTTTGCCGGGAATGATTCGAGCTGACCAATGGCGAGCACGTACTTGCCCGCATTGTCCGGGCTGGAAACGGTAACCTCGTAGTCGCCCGGCTGGACGTCGGCTTGGTACTCTGGCCCCATCCAGTACGTGTCGCCCCCAAACGGCTCGTGGAAAATCTTCCACGGCGTTGTTCCCGGCGTAATGACGGTCCACGGCTGGCCGTCTTTGGTTACGGTCAACGTGTAATCCTCGGTGACACCGGCAATCTTCGGGACGAGCACGTTCAGGTACAGCGAGAAAGGTTTCGTTGCCTCGAGGTGGTACGTAACGGGTTCGCCCTTGAGTTCAGCGTAGTACGCCTTGGATACTGTGGGATCTGGCACGTCGATATTTGTAGCATCCCCAGGAACTTGCGGCTGGTGGGCAGCAGCGGGATGCATGAGAAAAGCAAAAAATAGGAACGCACTGGCGAACAACTGAATGGCGGTTGTTTTCTTCATGCAACGAGTATACCAAAAATTACCCTAATTGGTCCCTCTCATTCAGTGGTAGTTATGTTCGTTCGAGGGTTTGAATTTTTTGAAAAATATCAA
>CAIPSZ010000043.1 GCA_903867845.1 Candidatus Kerfeldbacteria bacterium
CGAACCATCTTGTTCTGGTGACGCTCCAGAACAACACGAGTGTTGCAGTGTGCACCTTCAATACCGGGGCCTGGGAAAATCTAGGAAAGACCAAGGTGACAGACGATCCGAAAGTCTGCGACATCCGCACATTTTAGATGAATGGATTAAGCAGGCGCTCATCTTACGAATGCTTTTGCTGATCGATCTAGGGACTCTAAACTCAACCTTTGCAACTCAGGAGATTTTGCAATGAAATCCTTTGGACCGATATTGGCGGGCTTGGTCATAGCCTGCAGCTGTCCGGCGCTCGCAGCCGCAGCGAATTATGAATCGACTGTCATTACGGGCACGCCGGTCAATTCGGCGGGCTTTTTCCGAATTAACGTCGCCACCGGACAGGTGTCATCATTTTTTTTCGTCGTCGTAAATCCAAGCACGCACCGAGTGGCATGCAACGCGTGTGCTTGCTCATTACGTTGCCCAAGGAACAGCAGGAGGAAGATTCGGGGAAAGGCCCATCCCGTATCCAGCAGATGCAGGAGCAAGTCAGCGTCGGGGAGTCATTCTTCCAGTTCTTGGGGAACATGCGCGCCCAGCGGTGGTACCAAACTTTGGGGCGTGGACGTGATGATCACTTCAGTTTGGAAATTGTCGCCGACCGAGAGCTCATCTCGTTCTACATTGTGGTGCCAGCGCCCATGAAGGAGTTCATGGAGCAGCAGCTGCACGCGCAGTACCCCGATGCGGAAGTTGAGGTGAAGCCGGAGTACAACCCATTCCGCCCTACCTCCCATGTGGCAGCTGCGGCACTGAGTTTGCGCCGGCGGTCGCTGTTCCCGATTCTGTCGTACCGGCGCATGGATGTTGACCCGCTTGCTGGTATCACGAACGCACTTTCGAAACTGAGCCCTGATGAATCCGCAGTCATCCAGTACGTCTGCCGTTCATCAAACCCACGCTGGCATAGCCGAGCGGCTGGATCAATACGGAACTTGCGCGCCGGTGGCAAAGCGAATCCTTCCATGGCTGGGCAGATACTTGGTGGGCTCTGGAGTATGTTCTTCAGTACGAAGAAGCGTACGGCGCAGGAAGACATGCCGAAACCAGTAAGCCCGGTTCAAGAAGAGCTCATCCAACGGCTGCAGGAGAAGAACACCAAGCCGGCGCTGGATGTGAACATCCGCATCGTGGTCAGTAGCGCAACGCAACCAGCGGCCAGCATGCGCTTGCAGAACATCATTTCCGCTTTTGGTCAGTACGCCTCACCCGAAACCGGTAATCGATTCTGGAAGAGCTCCTGGCTCTCCAATGACGTCGTCATTCGGAGTTTCATTTATCGGAGGTTTGACGGCAACCGGTTCACCATTCGACCGCGATACGCCATTCTCAGTACGGAAGAACTGGCAAGTATGTGGCACCTCCCGCTGGCGAGTACGGAAACGCCGAACATTCGCTGGCTCCTTTCCCGTAACGCCCCGCCACCAGTGAACGTCCCGAAAACTGGTGTACTCCTCGGCACCAGTGCGTACCGTGGCACCGAGACGCCCATACGCATTTCACGGGAAGATCGCCGCCGCCACGTGTACGTCATTGGGAAATCCGGTGTGGGCAAGTCCGTGCTCATGACACAGATGGCGTTGCAGGACATCGCCAACGGTGACGGCGTGTGCGTCGTGGACCCGCACGGCGACCTCATCATGGATATCCTGGCGCGTATGCCAGCGAATCGCCGACCGGACGTCATTCACTTCAACCCGTCAGACATGGACGCGCCCGTCGGCTTGAACATGCTGGACGCGACCACGCCCGAGGAGCAGGACTTTGCCGTGCAGGAGATGATCGCCATATTCATGAAGCTGTTCCCGCCCGAAGTCATTGGCCCAATGTTCGAGCACAACATGCGCAACGTCATGCTCACGCTCATGGCTGACCCCAGCCAGCCGGGAACGATTGTGGAAATCCCGCGCATGTTCACGGATCCCGTTTTCCAGAAGTCCAAGGTGTCCAAAGTCACCGACCCGATCGTGCGGTCGTTCTGGGAAAAGGAAATGGCCAAGACCAGTGACTTCCACAAGTCCGAAATGCTCGGCTACCTCATTAGCAAAGTTGGCCGGTTCGTGGAGAACAGCATGATGCGCAACGTCATTGGCCAGTCTCGGAGTGGCTTTGACTTCCAGCGCATAATGAACGAAGGCAAGATCCTCCTCGTGAACTTAGCTAAAGGCTCAACCGGAGAAGTGAACGCGAACTTGCTCGGTCTCATCATCGTGTCCAAACTGCAAATGGCAGCCTTGCGCCGGGCGAATATGCCGCAGGACCAACGCCGCGATTTCTTCCTGTACATTGATGAATTCCAAAACTTCGTGACGGATTCCGTCGCGACCATTCTCTCCGAAGCGCGAAAGTACCGCTTGAACATGACCATTGCGCACCAGTACGTGGGCCAGCTGGTGCAAGGGCAGGATACGAAAATTCGCGATGCCGTATTCGGCAACGTTGGCACGGTCGTGGCGTTCCGCGTGGGCGTGGAAGATGCTGAGATTTTCGCCCAGACTTTTGCCCCCACGTTCAGCCAGTTCGACGTGACCAACGTGGAGAAGTACGCGGCCATTGTGAAATTGCTCGTGGACAACACCATGTCAAAGCCGTTCACCATGCACACCTTGCCACTCGGCCCAGTGACGCCTGGGCTCATGGAGCAGCTCATCCAGCAATCCCGCCAGCAGTACGGCAAGCCACGTAGTGAAGTGGAAAAGGAAATCCTGGAGCGCTCGCAGCTCGGCGTGTCAGCCCCGCCACCAATGGTGGCTGAACGGAAGGCGTGATATTCGTATGGAAAGCGCTGAGCGATTTGCAGGTGATCTTAATGAGAATTATGAATTAATAATGCGTGCGTGGCCACATGCAAATGCACTTCGTAATGTGCTTGCAGGAAATATTGTGGACTACGCAGCAGCACTCCATGGTTCTTTTAGCATTATAGAAATTGGGAGTGGAGCAGGGGAGTCTACTTCAATCATTCTTGAAACCCTTCATTTCAAGGGGTTGTTAGAGCGTACAAAATTTACTTCGGTAGAACTCGATCCAGTATTAGCCGCAAAACAGAAGAAAAGTCTCCAGTCTTTTATACAGAAGGGGGTATTAGAAGTTATTGTTGCTGATGCGTTCTCCTACCTAAAGGTTTCACCAGCGGAAGTTTATAATATATTCACTTCCACGTGGACACTGCATAATTTTAATGCCGACTTACGTTTACCACTACTAGTGGATATTTATCGAATTATGAAATCAAATGGTTTATTTGCGGTTATGGATAAGTACGTTCCTGATGAACCCGACGAAGAAAAAAGAACTTTTGCGGAGCAGTTAGGTAGCTTTCATGTATATAAATCTGCTGGACGAAAGGACCTACAAAGTATTATGAAAGCCCATGAAATTGAAGATCGGGCACCTGAGTATATTATGCGAACACAAGAAACGTTCAAGGTTATGCAACAAATAGGTTTTTCCAACTGTAACCTTTTAATACGAGCTCGAAGAGACGGCGTTGTTACCGCACTCAAGCGGAAAGTTTAGTTTTCCTTGAGAATGAAGAATCGCGTCCGACCAGCAAGGTCAGACAGGAATTCGTAGCGGTAACCATGTATACGGTCACCAATGGCGGTGAGCCAAGGTTTTTGTGCGGGATCAATCTCCAGTATTGCGCTCGCAATACCATGGCCGATTATTTGGGTAATAAGCTTTTCGATGAGTGCCAACCCACGCGTGCCACCATGGAGCGCGAGCTTTGGCTCGTGCGGAACGTTCTTCAGTTGCGCTTTGGTGAGGTAGGGGAGATTGGCAACGACAAGGTCAAAATTTTCGCTAGCCTTAACACAAGCGAGTAAGGAACCGCGGCGAAAGGCAATGCGTTTGCTCACGCCATTCGCTCGTGCGTTCTTTTTTGCGACGACTAATGCTTTCTCACTTAGGTCAGAAGCAATGACGTGCGCTTTAGGGAGATACCTCGCCAGAGTTACAGCAATACAGCCAGAACCAGTGCCAACATCAACAATGGTTGCAGCTTCAGTCTTTTTCACTCGCCCGAGTACCCAGTCCACCAACTGCTCGGTTTCGGGGCGGGGGATGAGCACGTTGTTGGTCACGAAAAAATCCAAACCGTAGAACCCTTGGTGTCCAGTGAGGTAAGCATAAGGCACGCCGCGGCGTCGCTTGGTAGCGAGGGCGGTGAAGTTCTTCGCTTGCACCGGCGTGAGCGTAGTTTCCGGGTGCGCGATGAGGTAGCTCGTCGGCTTTTTTAGGACATGGCTAAGCAGGTCTCGACCCTCTCGGGGGTCCAGGTTCGCTGCAAGGAGGAGCGACGCTAGGTTACGCGTGGTTCGCGGCTTCACGGCGCGCTTTCATCAAGGCTTGCAGCACTGGTTCAATATCCCCATCCATGATGGAGGAGAGGTTGTGGTAGTTCTCCTTGAGACGGTGGTCGCTCATGCGATCCTGGGGGAAGTTGTACGTGCGGATTTTTTCACTCCGGTCTCCGGTGCCTACCTGGCTCTTGCGCATTGCTGACTCGGCTTGCAAGCGGCGTTCCTGCTCAATGGCAAACACGCGGGCGCGTAGGATTTCCAATGCCTTTTCCTTATTCTGCTTCTGCGAGCGCTCGTCCTGCATTTTTACCATGACGCCGGTGGGAATGTGCGTCATGCGGATGGCGGAGTAGGTGGTGTTCACGGACTGGCCACCGTGACCGGACGAGGTCGTGGCTTCAATTTTAATATCCTCGGGCTTGATGACGATGTCCTCATCCTCCACCAGTGGAATGACGGCGACGGTTGCCGTTGAGGTGTGCACGCGCCCGCTCTTCTCCGTTTCCGGGACGCGCTGCACGCGGTGGACGCCAGATTCCAAACGGAGCCAGCCGTACGCATCGGGTCCGTGCACTTCAAAAATAACTTCCTTGTACCCGCCAATACCCGTGCGGTTCGTATCCACGATATTGGAGCTCCAGCCGCGGCGTTCGGCGTAGCGCATGTACATGCGCGCCAGTTCTGCCGCAAACAACCCAGACTCGTCGCCCCCCGCGCCAGCGCGAATTTCCAGTATGGCATCGCGGCTATCCAGCGGATCACGAGGCTGCTCCAGGTCTTGGAGTTTCGCTTCGACCTCTTGGAGCTCGCTCGCAATGCGCGCCTCTTCCTCTTTCCCGAGTTCGAGCATGTCCGCATCGCCATCCTGCTGCGCCGCGCGTGCGTCAGCGAGTTGCGTGGCAAAGAGCTCCTTCTGCTGGAGCAGGGTGAGGTGCCCCACCACACGGCTGTGCTCGCGGGAGAGCTGCTCTAAACGCTTACCATCACCAGCAGCAGCCGCAGTTTGGAGCTGCGCTTCCAGATCGTCGCGCTTGGCTTGGAGAGTGCGAATGTCCATAGGTATGGCAAAATCCCCTTGCTCGGAGAGGAGGGGATTGCGTCGTTACTTCTTCGTTTTCGCCTTTGCTTTTTTCGTCGAAAGGCGAGCAGTGACTTTAGCCGAGGACTTCTCCTTCAAGCGCTTGAAGCGATCCACGCGGCCTTGAGTATCCATGACTTTCTGCTTGCCCGTGTAGAGCGGATGGCAGTTGGAGCAGACTTCGGTGTGGAGGTCTTTTTGCGTGGAACCGGTCACAAAGGTATTGCCGCAACCGCAGGTAACGGTGGCGTCGTGGTAATAGGTTGGGTGAATCTTGTCCTTCATAGGCTCGTACTATACCACGCATCGCACATCCGTCAAGGGCAGGATGGGAAACCCTTGCCAGGATTATCCTGTTGTGGTAGAGTCATTGCGTTCTCATCTCACATACGTCGTTTGCCTTTTGGCACCTGCACTGGTCCTGGTGGCACAGCCCGCTCACCCCCAGTCCAGCACGACGTAGCGGCCATTAATGAAAGGATCACGTATGCGTGAAGTTACTCTGCTAGAAATGCTCCAAAAGGGCGTGCACTTTGGCCACCAGGAATCCCGGTGGAACCCGAAGATGAAGCCCTACATTTTTACGTCGCGCAACGGCGTGCACATCATTAACCTGGAATCGACCCGCGAGAAGCTCGAGGCGGCGGTTACGTTTGTGGAAAATCTCGTGCAAGCCGGCGGGACGGTGCTCTTCGTGGGAACCAAGCGCCAGGCGAAGGCAATCATGCTGAAGCAAGCGAATGACGCCGGAATGCCCTTCATGGTGGAGCGCTGGATTGGCGGGACGTTAACGAACTTCGCCACCATCCACGAGCTCATCAAGAAGCTCCGTCGGCTGAAGAGCGAGCAAGCCGCAGGTTTGCTGGATCGGTACACCAAGAAAGAGCAGGTGGGCATTCAGAAGGAAATCACCAAACTCCAATCCGAAATTGGTGGTATTGAGAATCTCGACAAGATTCCGCAAGCACTCTTCGTGGTTGACACGGCAAAAGAGCGCACGGCGATTCGCGAAGCGCGTACCATGAAGGTGCCGATCATTGCGATTTGCGACACCAACGTAAACCCCGACCTCATCCAGTACCCCATTCCGGCAAATGACGATGCGACCAAGTCCATTGAGTTCATCACCACGTACATTACCGAAGCAATTCTTTCGGGGAAGTCGCGCCAATCTGTTACCGCACCTTCGCCCGCTCCCGTTTCCACCCCAACCCCAGCAGCAGTCGCTGCGTAACTCCACCGTTCTATGCCAACGACTTCCATTGCCGACATTCAGACTCTTCGCGAGCGCACTGGCGTGGGCATGATGGATGCCAAGCGCGCGTTGGAAGCGAGCGGCGGTGACATAGAAAAGGCAATTACCGTTCTGCGAAAATCCGGACAGAAAGTCGCTGAGAAGAAAGCGGACCGAGCCACGCACGAAGGCGTGGTCGGCGTGTACGAGCACTCGAACAAGAAGCTTGTGACCGCGGTAGCGGTTGCCTGTGAGACCGATTTCGTGGCGCGCACCGAGGACTTCCAGGCATTTGCCCATGACCTTGCCATGCACGTGGCAGCCATGAGCCCAAGCTACCTCACTCCTGACGACATACCGGCTGACATCATTGCGCGAGAGACGGAGATTGCGAAGAGCCAAGCCGCTGGCAAACCCGAGAATATTGTGGAGAGCATTGTGAAAGGCAAGGTTGCGAAATTCGCTGCCGAAAAGTGCCTCATGGCCCAACCGTACTTCAAGGATGATACGAAAACTGTCCAGCAGGTGGTGCAGGAAGCAATCCAGAAGCTTGGGGAGAACATTCAAGTCCGTTCCTTCACCCGCGTAATTGTCTAACATGCTCGTCGATTGGATAGCGCTTGGCATATTCGGTCTCTGCGTCGTCGTGTGCGGCGTCATCATTTGGCGCACACTGCCAAAGCTCGCGAGTATTCGTACCGACGCCATTCCACGACACCAGCAAGAGGCGCGCAAGCAGCAAATTCTGGACCAGCGCTTGCAAGTGAAGCTCGGCAAGTTCGAAGCGAGCATCGCATTGTTTTTCAAAAAGAGCTTCGGCATCCTTGGGCGCGGAATTTTTCAGCTCATCCAGAAGCTCCGTGTGATGGAGCGGGAGTACCGGCACAAGGTCATCACCCAGCAAGCGGTTGATGATCCAGAAGCGGTGCGGAGTCGCATCGCAACGAGTCTCGCGGAAGGTCAAGCAGCGCTCATCGCAGAAGACTACATCAAAGCCGAGCAGCATTTTGTGGATGTGGTGAGTTTAGATACGAAGAACATTGATGCCTACCTTGGCCTTGCCGACGTTGCCCTGGGGAAGAAGGACTACCCGAATGCCCGTGAAGCCCTCCAATTTGTCCTCAAGCTCCAACAGGGGAGCGATGCAGCGTATACTCGACTCGGACGACTTGCGAGCTCTGAAGGAAACCTCATTGAAGCAGAGCAGGATTTCATGAAGTCCGTAAACCTCAACGCTACAACCGCGTCAGCGCACTACGACCTTGGTGGCGTGGAAGAGAAATTGGGCAACCTGGATAAAGCCCAAGCAGCGTACGAGGAAGCGGTGAAGCTGGAATCGGCGAATCCAAAGTACCTCGATGCGTTGCTCCAGTTTGCAATTTCAGCGAAACGCAAAGCCCTTGCCGAAACCACATTGGAGCGTTTGCGCGAAGCTAATCCAGAAAATCAAAAACTGCCAGACCTTGCCGATACGGTAAAAGCCCTATAGTGTAGCAACTTGCGAATTCGTATGCCGATGTAGCTCAGCTGGTAGAGCAACTCCATGGTAAGGAGTAGGTCGCCGGTTCAATTCCGGCCATCGGCTCCAGCTCGTTTCGTGCTTCGCCCTCCGTGAGCGCGCTCATGCTTGCTCACTCCGGACTGCGCACGAAGCCTCGCTTTGCCCCACGAACGCGTGCTCCTCACTTCGTTCGTGCGCGCCTCGTTCGCGGGGTACCCCAATCACCCAGAAATTCGTGCTCCCTCCCTTCGGTCGGTCCGCGCCAAATTTCTGGGGGCCCCGGAAGTGTTACGACTTAACAATTTCTGCCGGAGTAGCTCAGTGGTAGAGCAACGCTTTTGTAAAGCGAAGGTCGGAGGTCCGACTCCTCTCTCCGGCTCCAGTGTCCAACATTCTATTTCTCTTCATCACTTACCTGTATGTCCCAAGACAATTTGATCCACCTCGAGTGCACGGTCTGCAAGCACGTGAACTACCACTCGAAGAAGAATAAGAAAACCCTCAAGGGCCGCTTAGAGCTAAAGAAGCACTGCCCGTGGTGCGGCAAGCACACGCTCCACAAGGAGACGAAGTAGCCCAACGCAGGGAAATGGGGGAATAGTTCAGTGGTAGAACAGCGGTCTCCAAAACCGTTAACGAGGGTTCGAGTCCTTCTTCCCCCGCCAGCTCGTTGCTCGCGTCGACCTGCGCATGACGCGGCTAGCCGCATCCTGTTCCGGCCTCAGCGAGCAGCCTCGCTCAATCCCAGAAATTCGTGCTCCCTCCCTTCGGTCGGTCCGCGCCAAATTTCTGGGGACCCCCTGAGGGCCGCTAAAGAAGCCTTAGGATTTTAGGTTATGGATGTGAAGAAAGTACGCTTGCAGAAATTCATTGCGAGTACG
>CAIPSZ010000044.1 GCA_903867845.1 Candidatus Kerfeldbacteria bacterium
ACGCACTGATCCGATCAGTGCGTTTTCTTTTTGAATTGAAGAATTACTGGGCCGCCAAGAACTTCTCCGCATCCAGCATAGCCATAATGCCAAAGCCTGCGGCAACGCCTGCTTGGCGGTAGCGCGGGTCATGTACGTCACCCGCCGCGAACACCCCAAGCACGCTGGTGTTGGTGAAGTTCGTCACGACAATGAAACCGTGGCTATCCACGCTCAACTGGTCTTTGAAAATATCCGTCGCGGGCTTGTGGCCAATGGCGAGGAACAAACCTTGGCATGGGCACTCGGATTCAGCGCCAGTATTCACGTCTTTGATTTTCACTCCGGTGACTGCTTGCTCACCGAGCACATCAACAATTTGACTATTCCAGATTACGCTAATCTTTGGATTGGCAAAGGTTCGCTCCTGCATGATCTTGCTGGCAGCAAAGGTATCTTTGCGGTGAATGACCGTTACCTTGGTGGCGAACTTGGTGAGGAAATTTGCTTCCTCCATAGCCGTATCGCCACCACCAACAATCACCACTTCCTTGCCTTTGAAGAAGAAGCCATCGCACGTGGCACATGCCGAGACACCGGCGCCACGTAGGCGCTGCTCGTTGGGCAGGCCGAGCCATTTCGCTTGGGCACCCGTGGCAACAATAACCGAATCCGTGTGGTGTTCTGCGTCGCCGACCCACACGGTGAACGGACGTTTCGAAAAGTCGACTTTCGTCACATCACCCTCAATGAATTTCGTCCCAAAGTGTTCGGCTTGTTCTCGCATTTTCGCCATGAGCTCGGGCCCTTGGATGTTCACAAAACCTGGAAAATTTCCGACTTCCGTCGTATCCATGAGCTGCCCACCGGGTTTGGTACCAGCGATAACCAGGGGCTGCATTTCCGCTCGAGCGGCATACGTTGCTGCGGCTAATCCGGCTGGGCCAGAACCAATGATAATGAGTTTGTGAACCATAGGGAGAAATGAATCAATGAAGCTCCCGCATCATAGCAAGGTTTTCTCACCCATCGCAAGAAATTATACGTTCGGAATGAGGGGCGTTAAGCAATCCCTAAACAATCCTCGTCACAAGGAAGGGCGAGGATCAAACTTGCTTTGTCCGAGCCCTGACGAAGTGACACCAGAAGGGGAAGGGTGGCCCCGGACGGAAAACCCCTTGGGGTGTCCCGCCGGACGTTTTACTGCTCCTCCCAGCTCAACGTGGAGTACTGGCCCGTGGTAGGAAAGGACGGGGGAGGGGCGTACGTCAGGTTGGAGTCGAAGTTCAAACTGCGCAAGCAGTACCCAGAATCATTGGTCGAGCCATCCGCACAGGAGAAGAGGTTGCCCACCCAGGCAAAACCGTAGCGCTGGTTCGTGGCAATTGCCCCAAAGGTGGTAATGGATGCGCGTTTGCGGTACTCCTGGCAGGTCGTCCCACCACTCGGGTTCCGGCTAATGGAGCATGTATCACCGGTGACGCAGGAATCACCCAAGACGCAGGAATCACCGGTGACGCAGGGTCCTTTGCTCGTGGTCACGCACGTCCCCGCGCTCGCCGCCACGTACGGACCGGTACTCGTGGTCACACAGGGGCCCGTGCCACCGGTACAGTTCGCATTTGTCGTGCAGCTCTTCGTCCGATCGCCCTGGCAGTAATTCTTACAGTCGTTCGCATTGTGCGCGCCCTTAGCAGGATCGCCCTGGCAGTACCCATTGCAAAGGTTGTTCGCCGTACAGGAACGCGCCATGTCGCCCGTGCAGTAGTTGATGCAATTCCCGGTTGCCGTACAGGTCTTTGCCGTATCGTTCTGGCAGTAGTTGTTGCAGTTGGCATTACCCGTGCAGGCACGGCTGGTGTTATTCTGGCAGTAGTTGTTGCAGTTGGCATTACCCGTGCAGGCACGGCTGGTGTTCGCGGCGCAGAAGTTATTGCAATCACCATCGGCACTGCACGTGCGGCTCGCATTATTCGTGCAGGATCCGCCTGTGGGGTAGAGCTGGAAGTTCGTGTTAGTGGTTGACGACGTAAATCCTGATCCGTAGTACGGGCGACCCACCCGACCATTCTGCGCGATGAGCGCGGCGTCAATGCGCAGCGTATCCTTACTAAAGAACCCGACGAGAATGTCCTGCTGGGCAATGAGGCCAATTGCGTCTTTCCCATTGTAGTTGGTGTACTTGAGGTCGTTGTTCAAAATGATATCGGCGGTTCCGGTTGCCAGCGGTTCCTTCGCAGCAACAATCGTCAAGCGCCCGTTATTCACCTGACCGTCTACCCAGATATCATCCTGAGCGTAGATGATGCCGTTTGCGGGAAAGGCGACGCCAAGTGACGAGGCGCTATTGTACGTAAATGCCGCTTGGTCGGACGACCGAGAGCCGACGGACAAGCTGGCGATGCGACACGTCCCACCATTCGAACACTGGCTATCTTGCGTGCAGAGCGTGTTGAAGTCATTCGAGCAGAAACCGTAGTCCGTCCACGTCCCCGATCCAGACTTGTACTGGCACCGGAGCTGCGTGTTCACCACGCGCATGTCCACTTTCCCGTCGGTACGAAGCGTGAGGTGGTACCCCTGGCCGCCGGAGGGGAGCAAGAAGATGCCACTCGCTTGTGCCTTGGTCTTCATGGCGGCAAGGTCAGAGGTAATAGCCGAGAAGTCAACGGTTGGGACCGGGAACTGCCGGCCAGCCTGGAACACATCAATACGTGAGGGGACAGCACTCGGGGGCGCTTCTGCCGGGCGAAATGTATCGTTAATCCCTGATCCCGGCGGGGCGTTCACGTGCGTGTGCACGCCGAACTCTTGGCCACCGCTGTGGTCAGGATCATCGTACGCGCTCAATGCCGAGGTGACGAGGTTGTGGGCGACGCCGTCGAAGCGAATGCCACCATTACTGTGGATCGGCCCGAAAACTTCCGTCCCCTCACCAAAACGCATGCTGGCGTTGGCGACGACCGCGTACTGCGTGAAGGAAGGTATACCCTGCTTGACTACCACGGTTCGCGCGCTCGTTGGCTTGTTCGTCACCATGCCAATAGATTTAATCGTGACCACGGTTGACCCTGATGCTGGCGGCGTGATGGTGAGCGTGTACGTGCCCAAAACATTCCCAACGGCATCCGTGTACGTATGGACGTAGGGTCCAGCAGCACCGGTCCCATCCTGGTAGTCATCGGGAACGTGCGCGAGGTGCCAGCGGTAGTAGTCCACGCCTGCTTCGGCAATTTGAAAACCTTTCTCCCGATCCACGCGGAAATTCGTCGCGTTATTCTGGCTAATTAATAGGTCCAAGCTCAACAAGCCTAACGTCGTGAGGAGCGCGGTAATGACGAGGACGCTGATGAGGAGTGAGCCGCGAGCGCGGTGGGATGGTCGCATACTACAAATTATCCTTGAGGTTGCGGAAGGAAACACTGGTCTCTAGTGTGAGCGCGCTCGGCGCTTGTGCAGTGTCTGCATCAATAATGAGTTTCAGGTGGACGATGCGAATGGCCGGGATGTTCACGGGCGCAATGAGCGCAGCTTGTGAACCGGTGAAGTTTTCATCGTAGTACGAAAAGACGGCGGTCGCACCGTTCTGCACGTTATTCGTGAGGACACGAACCACTTCGTTTCCGGCGGGGTAGGTTGCGGGCGCACCGGTTGGCGCAATGACCCCGAGCTTCAACTGGGTTCCTTGCAGGAAGAGGTGAATTTGGTCGTGCGAACCATTGTTGTCCCAATCACCGAAAAAGGTGAGCGACTGGTTGCTGGCAGCGGCAATGGCATAACTACCGTTATCGGCAGACGTTGCTTCGCGAATGAGCTTGCTCACCTGCGCTAGGGCAGTACGAGCGTTTTCCTGGGCGTCGGCTTGCGCGCGATTTTGATTCCAGGTACGCAAACCCGCTGACGTGAGCGTGCCGAGGAGTACCGCAACCATAGCAAAGATGGTTGCGGTAATTATGAGTTCAATAAGGGTGAAACCTCGGGCGGTGCGCATAGACTACAGAGGGTTCAGTTGGAAGGTATTCCAGAGATTACCACTCACATTCACCTGCACGTTGAGCGTTGCGTACCCAGACTTGGTAATCGTCGCCTGATAGGTGCCACTAGAGAGGTTGCTAAAGAACGTCTGGCCGGGTGGCGTGCACGCGGTGGTAAAGGTCAGCGCGACATCGGCGATGCCCGGCGTGTACTGCTCGTCGCTCGTCTGCAAGAGCGCGCGGTACCGCACGTAGCGATGGTTGTTGGATGCGGTAGCGACGGGCGTGCCGCTGACTGTGTAGTACGTAGCGCTCGTACCATCTGGACCGACGAAATCCCAAGTCGAATCGTCATCATTCGTCGCCAGTTGGAAGCGAACCGCATCGGTACCGGTCGCGGCAGGTTGGGATTGCGGGTTCCAGGTGAGCGTGATGAAATTACTCGCGGACCCCGTGTCGAACGTGGAGGAATCCAGACTCCCGCTGGCGGCGTAGCCTAGTTCGTTCACCTGGATGGATACGTCCGAAACCGTGGGCGTTACCGCCGCATTATTGGAGCTCAGCGAGATGCGCAAACGCAGGTCGTTTCCGGTTTGCGCGAAGGTGTGGAGCACGCC
>CAIPSZ010000045.1 GCA_903867845.1 Candidatus Kerfeldbacteria bacterium
ATTGTGTTCTACGCGCCTTACATTGGTTAGTGGAAAATAATCCTTACTATGCCGATGTCGAGATTGTAGTGAATGCTGCATGGAACAATAAAACGGAAGAGAAAATTGCACAACACAATAACCCCTTCGCCAATAAGGAAGAATAGTAAAAAATCTCCGACCATGCCCAAGTAATTCCATTGCATCACCGGAGAACACGGGCCACCAAGAATGGTAGCTCCAGTGAGTCGCATTTGCTGGCACAATGCTCCATCAACCGGTACGTAGCCGCCATGAGAAAATGGAAGTAAATCCCCATGAATCAAACCGGTGAATAGTGCTATTGCAATTACCAGCACTACTCTGGGCAGTACCACGGTAAATAGGAAATTTCGATAATTCATTATACGGACGAGTTACTCTTTGGCTGAAAGTATTTCTTTCCCTTCAACTTCTCCGGCAAGTACTCCTGCTTCCCCGCTTCTGGTGTGTAGTCGTGAGAGTATTTGTACCCTTTATGATACCCAAGATCTTTCATGAGATCCGTAACCGCATTGCGCAGGTGAAGTGGCACGGGCTCGTTCATGGTCTCCTGCACATCTTCCTTTGCCGCGAGTAACCCGGCGTACGCGGTGTTGTTCTTCGGCGCAAGCGCCAGGTACACCACGCCGTGCCCGAGGTTGATCTGGCACTCAGGGTAGCCAATGAGTTTGACCGCGTTGAACACGGCCACGGCAAGTTGCAACGCTTGTGGATCGGCGAGGCCAACATCTTCGGAGGCGAACACGACCATGCGGCGGGCAATGAACTCTGGATCCTCCCCCGCCTCCACCATCCGGTTCAGCCAGTACAGCGCACCATCTGGATCTGACCCCCGCATGCTCTTGATGAACGCCGAGATGACGTTGTAGTGCTCCTCGCCATGCTTATCGTACTGCAAGGCTTTGTGCTGAAGCGCGTCTTCCATATCCGTCAGGCTGATGTGCTTCACGCCAACGTTATCCTTCGCAGTGGCTTTTACCGCAATTTCAAGCGCGTTGAGTACGGTGCGGGCATCGCCATTCCCCGCGCTCATGAGCAGGTCCATGGCTTTCGCAGCAATCTTCACCTTTTCTTTGCCCAGACCAACGGTTTTATCCGTGAGCGCGCGCTTCACAATCTTCGAAAGTTCGGGGACGCCAAGCCGCTGGAGCACGAAGACGCGCGAGCGAGAGAGCAGCGGTGAAATGATTTCGAAAGATGGATTCTCGGTGGTGGCGCCAATGAGCACGACGGTGCCGTTCTCCACCGCCGGGAGGAATGCATCCTGCTGGGCTTTATTCCAGCGGTGAATTTCATCCACGAAGAGGACGGTGCGTTCGCCATGGAACTTTCGCCGCTCACTAGCCGCTTCGACAATTTTGCGCAGGTCGGCAATGCCACTCGTCACTGCGGACATTTGCTCGAAGTGCGACATGGTAAGATTGGCGACGATGCGCGCGAGCGTGGTCTTGCCGCTTCCGGGTGGACCCCAGAAGATAATGGAGAAGAGCTCATCGTTCTCAATTGCCTTGCGAAGGAGTTTGCCTTCGCCAATAATCTCTTCTTGGCCGACGTAGTCTTCCAGCTGCATGGGCCGCAACCGATCGGCGAGCGGCACGAAACGCGCAACGTCGTGCTGGACGCGTTGGTCAAAAAGGTCGGGGCTATTTGGTTTCTTGCGCATGGTGTCCCAAAGGGTAGTTCTGATCCACCTGCTTGGCAATCTTCAGGCCCGCTTCAAGAAGCGCGTCGAGGACATCGGCCGTGGTATTCTGGCTCAATTCGTAGATAACCACACTGCTATCCGAAAATTCCATGGCATCGGCTCGGGATTGATCAATGAGGTCAATCATCTGCGGATCCAGGAGCTGGAGCGCCAGGCTATCCTCAAAGTGGTTCACGTCGTATCGATCCTCAAAGGCACGACTCTCGGTATCGAGCTCGTCATCTTCTCGCAAACCATGCCGCGTCACCCGTAAACGATGCGGGATGGCGTTCGTCTGAATTTCCAAGCACCACGCGTACAGCACCTGCTGCGCTTGGTGCACCGTGCGCGTGCCAAGAGCATCGCCAGTTGCGAGCGCGGAAAGATCGCCAAACAGACTACCGTGCATTCCCGTAGGCTCTTCGACTTCTCGCTCTCGAGTAATGGTATTGCTGCTCCCTGGGCGGGGACGGCCAACGCTGACGTAGAGCCACACGTTCCGACCGTTGGTGGTGCCTTCCACGTACGGCCCGTCATCTTCCATACCCATGGTCTTGTCCGCTTGGAAGAAGTCCTTCCCAGGATTCGCCTCCATCCGTGCAGCCTGGCGGAGCTGGTTTCCAATGTTGTGGTAGGCGAATGCATGACGTTGCGCCCACGCCTTCACGTTCAGGCTGGTTGCATCTACTGCGTGCTGCTCACGGACAGAATGG
>CAIPSZ010000046.1 GCA_903867845.1 Candidatus Kerfeldbacteria bacterium
GAACTCTGCCGTACTCCACATTGAACGCCGCCGTACAGCGCTCTGGCCTGATGCGATCCGCCAACGGGTTTTTGCCTTGGCGAAAGCTGGTTTTTCCGCAAAAAGGAAAACCCTTGCCAATGCCCTGGCCGGCAGCTTGCGCATACCTCGGCCAGAGCTACTCAATTGGCTCACCAAGCACGGAATAACAGAAACTGCTCGTGCGCAGGAGCTGGCTATGAAAGACTGGTCGACTTTAGCTGACCACCTGGGAGAACTGCAAATTTCCTAAGGAATATTGACAAAAAGCCCTTCCCATGCTATCCTGGGTTGTTTTCTACATGGTGTAGGAAACCCTAAAAATAACAAAAAACGTTAACGATAGTGAGGTTTTAACATGAGGACATTAACAATTCTCTTGATCGTGAGCATCATTGCGCTCGCGAGCTACGCATGCACCGGGTGCATTCAGTACGCTGGTGTAGACGTTCAGGCGACGGCAAGTACGCCATTTAAGTACATGCGTCACCATTCGTTCGACTTGCACTTCTACCAACTTGGCCAAGCGCTACCGGGTGGAACCGTGACGGTTACTGAAATTCCCGCAACGGATTCGCTCGTACCGCCAACGCAAACGTACGACATCCGCTGGGGATACGCACGCGTTCGGGTGGCGGAGTACTGCGAGAACATTAAGTGTGTGCTGGATTTTGGAATCGTGCACTCTGCGCCGTTCTTCATCCAGCCAAAGGAAACAGTAATTTCTATTGACACGTTGCCCAGAGAAAGGGGGAAGTCATGAAGAAGGTACTACTCATCGTGGCCTACTTCGCAATCCTCTGGGTTGCGGGATGTAATAGCACGTACCGTTTCGGCGTGCACATTGGTACCGACGGTATCGGCACGTCGAGATTTGACGGCAGCGGACTGCAGCTCATGCTGTCCGATGGTGGCCCACGTCTAATTCCAGAAGGCAGTACGCTGGATTTTCCAATTGAATACGGAAACATTCCGGTGCTGTACGAGGCTTCATCGTCGCTGAAAAAGAATATTGACCGTGTGGAATGGCGCATTGATGGGCAATTTGCATGGTCCACTGGTGTGCAGCAAACGTACACCATGGGGAATGATGGCTGTGGTACCCGTATGGTACAAGCCGTCATCTTCCGACGTTGGGCAGGTGATAATCGTGGAGCACCAGGGGATACGTTGAGCTTCTACACGCACACGTACTTCGGTCTTGAGACGAGTGGTTTGCGGAGGGTGGAAAAGAACCCCGATATGTACATTCTCGTATCGCCTCGCTCAACAATTCCGCTTCCCAATTCGTACGGTAACTTGACGATGACCTTTCGGCCGTCTTGGGAGATGACTATTGGTCGTTCCGTTGTCCAAGTTGATTGGTACAGGGACCACCAATTCATGAGACACACAGCAGCAGGCGAGTGCGTGACGTACTACAACACGGTAGATGGCTACCATGAAGCAATGGCGCTGGTGTACTACCTTAAGGCGGGCACCCGTGCGGTAGCCGGTGTGGATACGCTTCGTTTCAACATTGACATGTCAGTGGATATATACCCGAGGTAAGCTCTTTGGCATTCCGTGTACTCACTTCTGAACCCTTCAGGAGTGAGTATTTTTTTTATAGGGGCAGATGCCATAAGGGTTGACATGGAGGGGTAATTGTGTTTTGACAGTAGACCTTTTTTCTGCTACACTTTGCGTACTTAGAAAAAGAAATAAGGCTACGTACTGCGGAAAATGAATTTACACTAGTTGGGCACTCGCACGATACAGCAAATATACGAACATTCATGCCCGTTGACCGTAAAAATGCGGGTCAGCAACCAGAAACCCCGAATGACCTCCCGCACGAAACCCAGAAGCGGGTGTTGTGGGTGGTTCTTGCGGTAGGGGTTTTTGCACTCATCTTAGGAGGTGTTCAACTCCAGCGAAGCCTTACCAAGCCATTCCAAGTTGCGCTCATTCCTAACGGAAATGCGAATAGCTCGAATCAAACCACTGACGCCTTAAAGGCAAAAGACACGGATAAAGATGGGCTATCAGATTACGATGAGCTCTACGTCTACCATACTAGCCCCTACATTGCAGACTCGGATAGCGATGGCGTACCGGATGGGCAAGAGGTAAAAAATGGAA
>CAIPSZ010000047.1 GCA_903867845.1 Candidatus Kerfeldbacteria bacterium
ATTCTTTTGGAATCCCATCCCAGACAATCCACTGTATACTTCGGAATTACAAGCGATGCATCCGATTATTCTCCACCAAGATATACGTCTCATTCAATAACTACGAACCCATGCTCTTCAAAGCCCTCCGTCGTTTCTTCCCGTTTGCGATTGCTATTACCTTGCTCTCAATCATGGTCTACACCGTGGCCCAGCAGGGGTACCGCATGGCGGCAAATGACCCGCAGGAAATGCTTACCAGCCAAGCCGTCGCCAGAATCAGTGGCGGAGAAAAGTCGGACACTGTTGTGGGTGCAGCAACGATTAATATTGCACAGGATGCATCCGTATTCATGGTGGTGTACGACAGCACGGGTAAAGTCGTTGCTGGCAATACCATCGTCATAGACGGTGAAGCCGTGACAATTCCGACGGGCGCAATTACCTACGCGCTCAAGAATGGCGTGGACCGTATAACCTGGCAGCCAAAAGCTGGTGTGCGCGAAGCAACGATTATTAAAAAAGTAGATGCGAGCACGGTTGTCGCGGCTGGCCGTTCCTTAATCGAGCCTGAACGCCGCATTGGTAAAATTGGCACGGGCGTCGCGTTTGGCTGGGTGATAGCGATGCTCGCGACCTTCCTCGCCGTAGCTGTAGGGGAGAGCCGTGGGAAGAAGTAAAGTGGTTCGCAAGGAGTGCGCCTGGCCTGGCCAGGACAAGATCATGCAGTGCTACCACGACCACGAGTGGGGCGTGCCGTTGCACAACGACCGCAAGCTCTTCGAGTTCATGGTGCTGGATGCGTTCCAGGCGGGCTTGAGCTGGCGAACCATCCTGCACAAGCGGAAGAATTTTGAAAAAGCGTTCGACAACTTCGATCCGGTAAAAATTGCGACGTACACAGCAGCGAAAGTAAACGCGCTCATGAGCAATGCCGGCATCATCCGCAACCGGCTGAAAATTCAAGGAACGGTGAAGAACGCCAAGGCGTACCTCGTACTCAAGAAGAAGCACGGCAGCTTTTCGGCGTACCTCTGGCAGTTCGTCGGTGGTGCGCCAAAGGTGAATCGCTGGAAACTCGAAAAGCAAATCCCCGTACGGAGTAAAGAATCCGACGCCATGAGTGAGGCGCTACGAGAAGTGGGCTTCACGTTTGTCGGTTCAACTATTTGCTACGCGTTCATGCAAGCGGCAGGCATGGTGAACGACCACTTGGTGACGTGCCCGCGCTGGAAAAAAGTGCGGCAAAGCAAATAACGACCGCGGGGTCGTTATGCGTAAGGTGCAAGTGCACTAGGCTCGGCGAAGGCTTCGGGGTCGCGCTAGATTACGGGCGACGAGTTTTGCCATTTCCGCGTTGGCTTCACTATCGGCGTGCGCCTGGCTGGTCATACTCTCCTTCGTGAAGAACTGCGGTACACCCTCCGGTGATTCGTACGAGTACCGGTAGTTTCCATCGCGCGGTGTGTACGGGCTCTCCTGTGGGCCAAGAATGGTAAAGACTTTGGTTAAAATACTCATGTTCACTCCTTGTGGTTGCAACGATCCTTGTGTGTGATTGCAGAGTGTAGCGTGGATTGTCGCCTTTGTCAATCCTTGCGCTTCACCTTGTACGTGAGGCGCGCTCTTGCTAGGGTGGGCTTGAAAAGAAAGGAGTATACATGGACGAAAAAGTTCTTCTTGCGGCAACTCTGGTGTACCCCGTTACGGAAACGCACGTGCTGCTCGCCATAAAGCAGAAGAAGATTGGCCGCGGGTGCTGGAACGGCTACGGGGGAGGGATTGAACCATCGGATGTAGACATTCCCTCAGCGGCGCTCCGTGAACTCGCCGAAGAGTCTGGCGGTCTCACCGGTACCGTCGACGCACTTCACCATGTTGCGGTGGTGGATTTCCACAATCGTAAAGCCGATGGGGAGTGCTTCACATGCCGAGTACATATCTTCTTGCTCACGAGGCATATTGGTACGGCGACTTCTACCCCAGAGATGGTGGACCCCACGTGGTTCGCCAAGGAGGAGTTGCCCCTTGGCAAGCTCATGCCCGCCGATCCGTTCTGGCTGCCGCACGTGCTGGCAGGAGAAACGTTTTATGCCGAAGCGTGGTATGGGCCCTTCCAGCTAACCCTGGAGCAACCTGTCCGTATCCAGTTGATGACGCCGGAAGCATTACACCGCTTGTAACCGTATTTCGGGCAAGCGGTTTTTCATCCAGCAAAAATTCAGGATGAAAGAGTAGTCTGGTAGCGGTGTAGTACCACGTGCAAGGCGCACGGCTAACCGCGCCTCCGCACCTTCCTTCGCCCACCAGTACCGTGCTCATACAACCGTCCACTGAATGACGGGATGAGCTGGCCACTGGCCATCCCAACGTCGGATGCCAAAATACCCCACCCCCTTCGTGGGGTATTTTGGTTGGTTTGACGATCTTTCCTCCACCACGTACATTTGAATGAGAAAGGAAACGCATTGTATGGTTGAACAAGAGAATTACTACCAAATCAGTTCATCACCCATTACTGATCCGGGTGGGTACATTGCCGGGCAGCTGCTCTCTGCCATTGAAATGGAGGATCACGTGAGCGCAGACGCGTACGCGGTGTTCTTGGAAAGCAGTACCTGGCCATCCGAAATGCCGGCGGATGTCTTGGACAACATCCGGAGATTGGTCACCACGCTCATCGACCAGACGGACCGCCACAAGCACGCTTTTCGTCAATTGCAGGATAACCTCGCCTAACATGCCAAAGACCAAAGCAGAACTCCTCCACGAGTTTGAAGAAATGGCCGCCTTGGAAGCGCAGGCGCGGGACATGTACAATCGTACGGCACACGACCCTTCCGTTCAGGACGCAACGGTGAGAAATGTATTCGCAAAGATAAGCAAAGAGGAAGAAGCGCACGTGAAGATTGTTGAGCGGATACAGCAGATCATCAAGAACACGCTGTAGCGTACTAAGAATGAGTCGTTTTCAGGTGCCCAGCTTGACCAGCTGGGGAGAATACGGCAAGCTGGTGGAGCACTAGCCTTCACACATTACCCGCACAAACATGAGCCAGAGCAGTGAAAACCCTACCCAGCCCGCATTCTCGGGTGCTTTCCGCTATGCCCGCGTTTAGCCACTCACCCGTGGAAGAAGTCAAAGCTCGGCTGGACCCACTCGACTCCTCCTCGACAAGCTCGGGGTCGCTCAGGGTCTTTCTCGGGAGATAAGAAGAAATTTATATGCCAAGCTTTAGCCATTCTCCAGTCGAGGAAGTCAAAAGTAGACTCGATATTGCCGAGGTCATTGGCGAGTACATCCCGCTGAAACCGTCAGGACCCGAACGGCTCCGCGCGCGCTGCCCATTCCACAACGAGAAGACGCCGAGCTTCATGGTGTCCCGCGACCGGCAGATTTTCCACTGCTTCGGCTGCGGCGAAGGCGGGGACGTGATTTCCTTTGTGCAGAAAATGGAAGGCCTGGAATTCCCCGACGCGCTACGCTTGCTGGCGAAGAAAGCGAACATTGAACTACCCAGTTTTGACCCCAAACTCAACAGCGAGCGCGCGGCCGTGCTGGAGGCGCTCAAGCTCGCCGCATCTTTCTACCACGAAGTGCTTTTGCGCGCGACCACGGCCGAGCAAGCTCGACGCTACGTGAGCAAGGCGCGGCGCTTGAATGAAAACACCGTCGAGCAGTTCCAGCTCGGCTTCGCGCCAGATGCGTGGGATAGCCTGACCGTCGCGCTGAAGAAGCGCGGCGTCACCGAAGCGCACTTGGTGAGCGCGGGCTTGGCCGTACGGCGGGAAAAAGGTGAAGGTGTGTACGATCGCTTCCGCAACCGGTTGATGTTCCCGATTCGCGACGCGCACGGGAGCGTGGTGGGCTTTGGTGGCCGCGCCATGGATGAGAAGGAGCCGGCCAAGTACATCAACACGCCGCAGACGCTGGTCTACAATAAAAGTACCATTCTCTTTGGTCTGGATACGGCCAAGCACGAAATTCGCAAGCAGAAGGTTGCCGTGATTGTGGAGGGGTACATGGATTGCATTAGCTCGCACCAAGCTGGGGTGACGAACGTCGTCGCGTCTTCCGGTACTGCGCTCACGGATGGCCAAGTGCTACTGCTCAAGCGCTACGCGCCAACCGTTGCGCTCGCTTTTGACATGGACCCGGCGGGTGAGACGGCAGCCAAGCGGGGGATTGCCGTCGCGTGGAAAGAAGGCTTGGACGTGAAGGTGATTAGCCTGCCCTTTGGAAAAGATCCTGACGAATGCATCAAACAGGATCCCGAAGGATGGTTCAACGCGATTGGCAAAGCGCAACCCATTCTGGATTTCTACTTCAGCCGTACACTCGACAGTCGTGATCGGACGAACGTGCAGCACAAGAAAGAAGCCGCGAAGATCCTGCTCCCCATCCTGGCCACGGTCGCTGACGCGATTGAGCAAACCCACTACGTCCAAAAGCTGGCACGATGGCTGAACGTGGACGAGCACATCCTGCACCAGAAACTCCAGCCCCCTAAACGCAAAGCCGGCGCTGAAGAGAAACCTGTACCCGTCGTAGACCGCAAGGAGCGTTTGAGCCAGCGCCTCATTGGCGTGCTCCAGCTGGAGCCCTCCGCCATCCCGCAGGCGCAGCAGCTCCTGCCGCCCGAGGCATTGAACGGCCAGTGGCAGGATCTTTACAAGTTCGTGCTCCTTCAGTATAGTAGTGATCACACCCCACAAGCTGCGGATTGGCCTCAGGCCATTGCGCAGCGGGATCCATCGCTCGCGGATGCTCTCGCCATTGCCTCGCTTGCGGTCAGCGACCTCACGGACGCGACCCCTGTCGAGCGCCATCGCGAAGCACATACCGTTGCGCAGGAGCTTGCCCGACTCTGGCTTGGCCAGCAGTTGCGCCAGCTCACTGTTGCGCTCACTCAGGCAGAGCTGTCCAAGGACGCCGCCATGGTGAAAGAGCTATCGAACCGATTCACGACGCTGACCGAGCAGTTGCGCCAGTTGTAGGCGTACCGCTCCAGCGTGGGGGTGCATTTCGCACCACGTATTTTCCCCATGCCCACAAAGAAGCACCCCAAGAAGAAAGTTCTGGTGAAGAAGGCGAAGGTGAGCAAAGCACGTCGACCCGCCAAGCACGTGGTCGCACCACGCGTCACCCGGCAACGTTTTGCGTTCCCCGCTGACGCTGCCGACCAGATCCTGAAGACGGCCAAGCAACGCGGTTTCATTACCGAAGGTGAACTGCTGTACTCCTTTCCCGATCTCGAAGACTACCTGCAGGACGTGGAAGACTTCCTGGCAACTATGGAGAAGCTTGGATTGCGCATCGTAGAGAACACGAACATCCTGGGGAGCATCGATGATGCCGAACCCGTCCTGACGAAGAAGGAGAAGAAGGTGAAGGACAAGGAAATCGACATGAGCCGCCTGGACCTCTCGGATATTTCTGGCGACTCCATTCAAATGTACTTGCGCGAAATTGGCAAAGTGCCCTTGCTCCGGCCGGGTGAGGAAATTACCCTAGCCAAGCGCAAGGAAGCCGGTGACGTGGAAGCCGAAAAGAAACTCGTCGAGGCGAACCTCCGTTTAGTTGTCTCGATCGCCAAGAAGTTCACGGGCCGCAGCTTGTCATTGCTCGACCTCATCCAAGAGGGGAATATTGGGTTGTTCCGCGCTGTGGAAAAGTTTGACTACCGTAAGGGCTACAAATTCTCCACCTACGCCACGTGGTGGATCCGCCAGGCGATTACGCGCGCGCTGGCTGACCAGTCACGTACCATTCGCATTCCCGTGCACATGGTGGAAACCATCAACAAGTTCCAGCAGATCGAGCGTCAGCTCATCCAAGATTTGGGTCGCGAACCCCTGCCCGAGGAAATCGCTGCGGAAATGGGCGAGCCTATTGAGAAGATCCACCACATCATCAAAATTTCCCAGGAAACCGTTTCGCTGGAAACGTCCGTGGGTGAAGATGATGAAGATTCCACACTCGGTGACTTCATTGAAGACCAGAAGACCATAAGCCCAGACCGTGCCGCGGCCATGCAGCTGCTCCGTGACCACGTGAAGGACATTTTGGATTCCCTTAGCCCGCGCGAGCAGAAGATTCTGGAAATGCGCTTTGGCTTGCACGATGGCGTGGCACACACTTTGGAAGAGGTGGGCCAGGAATTCGGCGTCACCCGCGAGCGTATTCGACAAATCGAAGCCAAGGCCTTGGAGCGCATCAAAGAGCACGAGGTCATGAAGAAGTTGCGGGATTACTAAGTTGCCGAAGTTTGTTGTTTTCGCTAATCTGCAGTTTCTGAAGAGCCTCGGTTTTGGCTCTTCCGGGGTAGCTCAGTGGTAGAGCGGTCGGCTGTTAACCGATTGGTCGCAGGTTCGAATCCTGTCCCCGGAGCCAAAACCGTGGCTGTTCTCTTTCCAACAAAGTGCGGTCGGCTGGTAGCCGACTTGGGTCGTAATCCGGCAAGGATTACGACGGTTCGAATCCTGTCCCCGGAGCCAACGTCTGCGCTTGCTCGTGAGTAGCAGTTCCTAAAAACCCACTATGAAGAATATCGTGCCGAAAGACACAAGGTACGTACCATTGACCCAGCAGTACTCATGCTGCGTGCCAACGAGCATTAGTATTATCATGTATAAACTAGGTATCCCACTCATGCCTATTGAACAGTTGGGGTACCATTTGGGGTTGATCGTCGACAAAGATCACCGAAATTTATTCTGGGGTGCGCGAACTGGCAAAAGGCCAGGGGCGGGTTTTGGTACCCAAATAAATACGAAGCGTTTTGAAATTAACAGGGTTTTTAAGAAGCTCAAAATACCATTACACGTATCTACCCGTTCCATTGGAAGTTTTGCAAACGCAAAAGC
>CAIPSZ010000048.1 GCA_903867845.1 Candidatus Kerfeldbacteria bacterium
ACTGTCAATGCAGTACAATCGCCAGGTCGTTCATCAGAATACTCAAAATTTCATCTCCAAAACAAACCACCTCCGGATCAAGCATGGGCATCCGGAGGCGTTCGTGCGGCTACACCGCTTTATTTTCCGAGTTTGTTCTTGAAGTAATTCACCCACCGAATCTCCGAGGGATTCACGTGGTACCGAAGTCCGAGGCCAAGTGTCAGGCTGCCACCGAGGGCGAGCGCTTCCACAGCTTGCGCCAGGCGCGTGCGGCTGGTGAGGCGGATGGGCAGGACCTTCGCGCCGTTCTTCTGGACAACATCGGCAGTCAGGTGGAAGCGCTTCTGGATGCGCGGGCTGTACAAGCTGGACTGGAGCAGGAGGAATGTGGTGCGCCGAACATTCTGCTTAGGGTTACCCAAGCCTTCCATGAGGTGGTGGTTGAGCTCCGGAATGGCAAAGTACGTGGCTACGGTCTTCGCGGTTTCATTGAACTGGTTGGACATGGCGTGCGCCGAGCCGACCAGGTGCTCAGCAGCGACAACGTACACCGCCCGGCCGTAGAGCTGGCTCGTAAGCTTGGTGATGGGATTGCTCGGCGAGCGAAGGTCCGTGCGCTTCACTGTCCGGTTGGCTGCCTCAAGTGCTTCTTCGATTGCGTTCGGCGTGACATTGAGTAGGCCCATCTTCCGTAGCATGCCAAGTAGGCCAAAGACGGCGTAGCCCAGGCCAAGCCGCGGTTGCTTCGAAGGATTCTCGATGGGTGAGAAGATGTACGCTGGGAGCTTATTGCTTCGTGCGATGCGTCCCAGGTTACCGCCAGCGGCAATGACCGCGACTTTGGCGCCAGTCTTCTGGACGGCTTTCCAGGCAGCCAGCGTTTCCTCGGTTGTGCCCGAGTAGCTCGCCAGGATGACCAGGGTGCGACGGCCGACCCAGGCGGGAAGGTGGTAATCGTTGATGATGATGAGTGGAACGCGCAATTCCTGGCTACAGGCGGTGGCAATGACGTGGGCGCTCAAAGCGCTGCCACCCATGCCAGCCAGCACGATTGCATCGACTTTCCCGCTCAGCTTCGGGAATTTCAACAACCGCAAGTCAGCCACAGCCTGACGGCCTTGGCGAGCAAACCGCTGCGCTGACCCGAAAACATCTTGCGGGTCGAGGCGTTTGAGCAGCGCGGGAAAGGGTGTGGGCATGTGGAAAGTTTTTTGTCTGCTCCCACCCTAGCGCGGTGGAAAAAACTGCGCAAGGGCCTGCACCAGAAAAAATATTTGCATTGACACGGATACACCATTCTCGTATAATCTCCATACTTTGGGAGGAATTTTTGCTGTTGCTATGTCTGGACATTCCAAGTGGTCAGTCATCAAACGAGCGAAGGGAATTACGGATGCTCGACGCAGCCAGGTCTTTACGAAACTCGGACACGCCGTAACCGTTGCCGCGCGTCTCGGCGGGCCAGATCCGGCAATGAATTTTCGTTTGCGCTTAGCCATTGAGAAGGCCAAGGCCGCCAGCGTGCCCAAGGACAACATTGATCGCGCGATTGCGAAAGGCGCGGGTACGGATGGCAAGCAAATTGAGGAGCTGACGTACGAAGGCTTTGGGCCGGGTGGCACCGCCCTCGTCATTCAGACCATTACGGACAATCACAACCGTACCGTTACTGAACTTCGTACACTTCTCACAAAACGCGGCGGCAACTTGGGTAGCGAGAACAGCGTCGCCTGGCAGTTCACCAGCAAGGGCGTCATCCGCATCGCCGCCGACCAGCTCAAGGGCAAGGATCATGACGCTTTGGAACTCGCGGCAATCGAAGCGGGCGCTGACGATGTGCAAGATGATGTAGAAGGACTGACCATCACCTGTACGCCAACTGATTTGCATACACTCCAAGCGTTTATCGAGCAGCAAGGGCACGCGCTCGCCTCGGCTGACGTTGAACTCATCCCCAACAATCCCGCCACCCTCTCCCCTGCCGACCAGGAAAAGCTCCAGCGGGTGGTGGAAGCACTTGAAGAGCACGACGATGTCACCGCGGTCTGGACGAATGAAGCCTAAAGCCCGCACGGTCCTGGGCATTGATCCCGGATTCGGTCGCGTCGGCTGGGGTGTAATACGTCAGGACGGTAACCGGCTTACAGCTATTGAGTACGGCGTCATCGAAACACCTGCTGGTACGCCATTCGCGAAACGCCTTCAGCTCATCTTCACAAAATTGCAGGATCTTTGCCAGGTACACCAACCTGAGCTTAGCGGGGTAGAGCGACTATTCTTCTCCCGCAACACCACCACCGCCATGCAGGTCAGCGAAGCGCGCGGGGTCATCCTGCTCGCCCTCGCCCAAGCCGGCATTCCCGTGCACGAGTGCACGCCCCAAGCGGTGAAGCAGGCACTCTCCAGTTACGGGCGGGCGGATAAAAATCAAGTCCAGCGTATGGTCAAAATCGTTCTCCACCTCCAGAGCATTCCCAAACCCGATGACATCGCGGACGCGCTTGCAATTGCGGTGACCGCCGCCACCTCCGTATGAAACGCATCGCCCTCGTCAACGTGCACTGCGACCCGCTGGAGCAGCTCGGCTCAGCTGAAGCGGGTGGCCAGAACGTCTACGTCTACCACCTTGCCAAGGCTTTGGGGAAACTTGGCTTCCAAGTAGATGTCTTCTGCCGGCTCAACTCTCGATCCAAAAAAGAACGCGTTCGGCTGACCAAGCACGTCCAGTTCATCCGTCTCAAAGCTGGTCACCGCCAGTTCATCCCGAAGAACAAGCTCGGGCCGCTCCTGCCAGAGTTCATAAGCAACTTCCTGGCCTGGCAGAAGCAGGAAAAAGCTGAGTACTGCTTGCTCCACTCCCACTACTGGGAAGCGGGTTGGGTGACCCTGCAACTGAAGTCCATCCTGAATGTTCCCCAAGTGCACACGTTCCACAGCTTGGGCATCATGCGGTACAACGCGCTCAAAGGCTTTCGCGAGCAGAGCTTGGACACCAAGGAAATCAAACACCGCATCGCCATCGAGCGGGACATCACGCACAAGGCGAACTGCATTGTTAGCACGAGCACGTACGAACGTGAGTATCTAGAGAAGCACTACGCCGCAAACCTCGACCATGTCCGCGTGGTGCCGTGCGGTGTGGACCTCATCCGCTTCAAGCCTATTGATCGACATGACGCGCGCAAGAAAATTGGTGCGCCGGATGGTGACAAGATCATCCTGTACGCCGGCCGCGTGGAGTGGCGGAAAGGTATTGGCACGCTCATCCTTGGCGTGCACAAGCTCTTCAAGCACCACCCCGAACTTCGCGGTAAGACGTGGCTGTACATTGTCGGTGGAAACCTTGGCCGCAAAGCTGAGCCAGAAGTGCGCGAGGAAATCCAGCGACTCAAGAATGTCTGCCGCGACTACGGCATTCGTGACCGTACCGTGTTTACTGGAGCTGTTCAGCAGGAGAAGCTCCACTACTACTACTCTGCTGCGAACGCCTGCGTCATCCCCAGCTACTACGAACCATTTGGCATGGTCCCACTGGAAGCTATGGCCTGCAAAGTGCCGGTCATTGCCAGTGACACTGGCGGACTCCCCTATACCGTTCGTGATGGGAAGAGCGGCTTACTGGTGCCTGTGCGCAATCCTGGCGCCATTGCCAACACTTTGGAAAAGGTACTCACGAACCGTGAGCTGGACGAGAAGCTCATTCGCGGTGGACGCGAGTTGGTGAAGACCACCTTTAGCTGGCGCATCATCGCCGAACAAGTCGCCCACGCGTACGAGCGGACGATTGAGAAGGCGGGCGGGAAGAAGTAGTTAGGATCCGGTGATCTTCTTTATGGCTTCGGCGACGCCGTCGTCACTTTGCGTTGGCGCTATCCAGTCAGCGGCCGCTTTAAGCTCGTCAGTTGCATTCCCCATGGCGATTTTATAACCGACCGCTTCAAATAACGGTAGGTCGTTATTACTATCCCCTACCGCTGCGGCTTCTGCTTTACTCACCTGAAGGATCTTCAACAATTCCTCAACCG
>CAIPSZ010000049.1 GCA_903867845.1 Candidatus Kerfeldbacteria bacterium
CACTTCTGGTGGCACGGAATTCTTGAAACAGCGAATGGTGGCATCGGCAATTTGCGCCGGTGTAGCTTGCACCGGGCACGTACTCCCGCTAATGACCATGCTCGACTTGAGGATGAGCCCAGTGAGATCCACATCCCGGGCCAAAAGTTCTTGGAAAACTACTTGAAGGGTTTTTGTGGTCACGGCTTTGCTCTTGGCAAGGTCGTGGTCACCATCAATGAGCACTTCGGGTTCCACAATGGGTACGATGCCGTTCTTCTGGCAGAGCACCGCGTACTCGGCAAGGACTTTCGCGTTCTCGACGAGGCAGTGATCCGTGGGTATGCCTTGCCCAATAGTAATGACCGCGCGCCACTTGGCAAACCGCGCGCCACGCGTGTAGTAGTCCTGCAGGCGCAAATCTAAACCATCCAAGCCTTTGGAAATTTTTTCACTTGGACTATCTGCCATCGGCTCAGTACCCGCATCAACTTTAATTCCCGGGACAATCCCTTTCTGCTGCAGGAGTTTGACGAAGGGCGTACCATCATTTGCGGCCTGGCCCATGGTCTCGTCGTGCAGGATGACCCCGCTCATGTACTGCTCCACGCCCGGGGCTGCCAGGTAGAGGTTGCGAAACTGGCGCCGGCGTTCGGGCGTGTTCTCTACCTGGATAGGCGCGAACCGTTTAGCTGCGGTCTTCGGGCTCTCGTCTGCAGCGAGCAGACCTTTGTGATCAGCCAGGAGTTGCTTGACAATGGTTTGGAGTGATTGGGTCATGCAAATATTTTACCATGTTCAGCTGACGTCGCGGCTGAATTAGGATTTAAAAAGTCGGACTATTTCCTCGTGCACCTTTCCATTGGAAGCGATTATTGTGTGCGTCTGGTCAGTAATTGGATTGCCATTGATATCAGTACACATTCCACCAGCGGCTTCGATGATTGCCACAGGCGCAGCAATGTCCCAAATGTCCACCTTCGCTTCAATGACCGCTTCAAATCGTCCACTCGCTACCAAGTGGTACGCGTACGCATCGCCGAATGCCCGACTACGTGAAACTTTTTCAATAACCCTAGCGAGCCCAGCTTCCATCCCAGATGTCACAAAGTGTTTCATCCCGCCCACACTCACCATACTTTCGGAAAGCTCTGTCTCGGAAGAAACCCTGACTGCTTCATGATTGAGAAACGCGCCAAGCCCCCTTTGCGCGTAAAGCAACTCCTGCATTCCCGGCACATTGGATACCCCAAGTTCAAACTCGCCACTTCGCACGAGGCCAATGAGAATGCCAAAAAAAGGAATGCCTTTAATAAAATTCTTCGTGCCATCAATGGGATCAATCACCCACTGCGCTGAGGCGGCTGCGGATGACGTGCCAAATTCCTCACCAATAAAACCATAGGTGGGGAACTGCTCTTGTAAAATACTCCGAATGACTCGCTCGGCTTCCCGGTCTGCGACGGTTACCGGTGACGCGTCAACTTTTTGCTCGACGACAAGGTTTTGCTTGTAGTAGCTCATAACTACCTCCGCAGCACGTTGCGACGCTTCTATTGCACCGGCGAGTTCCTTACCAATCTGTGGTTGCATGCTGCCATTGTACCTATGCTTGACCCATAAAGGAAAGGGACGTAGAGTTGCCGTACAAAAAAACCGGCAAATAGGAGGTATATGCCATTTCAAAATCCAACCGGAGACTGGGAGTACGAAGGGACGTACACGGTTGAGCTCACGCCAGATGCCGACATGAGCATTGCTCCGCCAGATGCTGACATCTTCGAGTTCAAGGTAACTATTCATCACGGCTCGTTGCACACTGTTCTGGATGCTATGCAG
>CAIPSZ010000050.1 GCA_903867845.1 Candidatus Kerfeldbacteria bacterium
CAGCATGATCTCACCTCTAATTTTTGGTTGCCCACCTCGAGCGCATCGGCTACTTGCCAGATGTTACGACGTAGCGGGATGTGCGGCTTTCAACTTCACGCCGTTGGCAAGCTCCCAAACGGGATTTCCAACGTAGACGTGCGCCCGTTCGATACCGTGGAAGATTTCGGCGACTTCGATGGCACGACTATCGTGCACCATAGTCACGCCACCTTCAGGCGTCATGACCGGACGAAGTTTTCTCACGTCGACGAGTTCTCCGATTTGTGGCATACAACTCCTTATGTTTTGCCAGCATTTCTGCTTGGGTTTAAGCGTACTGTGCAGTTGCCTGCACGTGGGATTTGCGTGTTCTTGTGTTCGTACTTAACTAGGAAATTACTTTGCAGCTACGATCATGCGTGCGGGTCGAAACCCCATGGGGTTGTACCAGGGGTACTTGGCATTCCATGACCAGTAGATGGCCACGGCTTTTCCTTTAATGTTCGCCTGCGGAACGCAACCCCAGAAGCGCGAGTCGCGGCTATCGTCGCGATTGTCGCCCATGACGAAGTAGGTATTGGGCGGTACGACCACGGGGCCGAAGTTGTCCCGTTCCGATTGCTCGGCAGGGAAGGTACGGCTGTCCACATGCTGTGCAGTGGGTGGGTCGGGGAGCACGTTGCCATTGCAGAAAACAACTTTATTCACTACCGACAGCGTGTCACCGGGAAGCCCGATAATGCGCTTGATGAAATCCATGGACGAGTCCATGGGGTAGACGAACACGATGATGTCACCGCGTTCTGGGGTGGTGGCGTGGTAGGCTAGTTTGTTCACGAATACACAATCGCCCGTGAGCAAGCTTCCTTCCATTGACCCGGAACAAATGCGGTACGAGCCAACAACGAACAACCGGAGCGCAATTGCAACGATCATCGCGATGATTGCAGTTTTTGAGTACTGCAGCCAAATGGGTTTTTCTTTCTTCATTGTTCTATCCTCATGCTACGTTTTCTCCACTATAGAAGCTCACGAAATTTCCGTGCGCTTGAGAGTGAAGAGGAGTAGCTGGATTGAACAGTCCTACTCCTCTTTATAATGTGCGAGTCTTCAGTTTAGAAGCTGAAGACAACTTCGGTGAACGTGGTCTGCGCCTTCAGGTTATAGAATCCTTTCAAGCGCACACTGGGAATGTCCAGTGTTAGACCAAGACTGAGTTCTTCAGTCACACCCCACTTTGCTAACTGGTAGCAACGCAGACCGTGGCCAAGGTTGAACCAGTTACAGCCAGCGTACTGATTCCGCCCGCGTTCAAAGAAAAGCACTTTGAGTGACGGGTGAAACTCGAGCACGCCGTACGGGGTAGTGTACCCAATTTCGGTACCGACTTTGTCTTCCCACAGAGCCTCAAGGCCCTTGTAGGTTGCCGCAGCCGACATCCGGTGCGTGGACACTGCGTACAGGTCTAAGCCCTTGTACGTGTACTGTGTTCCAAACCCGTCACCAATAAAGGTGAAGGGTAAGTACACCGAGCTCCAATTGGGAGCGTACAAGCCATTCGGTGCCGGGGTTATCTGCCCACCAGCGGTGAACACGCGTCCAGCATAGTACTGGAACGTTCCACCGAGCAGCGGCTGCTTGTGCTCAGCCTGAGCGGCAACCACTGACAGCGAGGCAAAGTCGAATTGGACTTGCCAGGTGCCGAAGCCGGTAATGGCGCCCGACGTCTTCAGAACGGCGAAGCGGAGCGTGTGCTCCTGGCCGCTCTGCATGGCCGGGTCGACCATGACGTACCCAGTCACGTTCGGTGACCAGATGCGTACCGTGTCAATGCGTTTAGGATTCGACACGGTGGTGTCGGTGGCCTGGTCTGTGGCCAGAGCGATGCTGGTGCTCAACAGGATGAGTGCAGCGGACAGCACGAAGATGATTGACTTTCTCATGTTTTTCTCCTCCCGCACTTTGGCGGTATTTTCTATTTTTCGATTTCGCTGTGAACATCACAACGAGCGCGCAGTACGTATGCACCGTGCGCTCAGTTGTGAGCTATACGAGTGCACTGTGCGCTCGAGAGTGACGGAGAGCGTTTGCCGAAGGCAAACGCTCTCGTCAGGTATGAGCTAGTAGCCGAGCGGTGTTATTTTCACTGTTCGGCCGTCTTTGTAATCAACCCACGCGAGTGGATGATTGAAGATGTTCTTCGGCAGGTTGTCGTTCGGCACGTGGACTTCGAAGAAGTACACGGTCCGCCAACCCCACGCGAAGAGTTTTTCCTGGGAGGTTATCTTCCAGGAAAACGTCGCGCCTCCGCAAAGTGAATCGCGGAAGTACATGGTGGTATCGCCGTGGACAATCGCCTGCGTCCCTGCGGTGTAACTCGCGATACTGTCCATTTTGAAACCGTAGGCGAGACCGCCGAGTGCGCAGAGCGAACCGTCAGTGCCCTCTGCGACAATTATAGTCGGCTTTGAGGCAAAGCCAATGTTGGCATTGCTCAGGCTTAGACCAACGATACCGAAGATGATTGTTGCGGAGAAAACTACCGCAATTGCGAAAAACCATTTTGATCCGGACATTGTGTTCTCCAATTCTTTTGGTTAGTTCTCTTACTTCCCAGCGCAAGGTATGCGCTAAGAAGTAAGGAGCAGACATCAACTTGATGGCTGCTCAACTTACGGTGCTATGTTTCGCTTGCAGATCCTCCCAGAAATGTGGGTTGTTCTTCCTGCATTTCCAGAGGATGACGAAGGCGGAAAGTGCAACGATGACGAGGAGCGCCAAAGTGATGCACAGTGGATTGAGTTGGATGCCGAAGTACTTTTCCAAGCAGTGGCAGATGAATGAGCCACTGTAGTTTTCACTCGGATCGTACCTTCTCCGCAATGCATTTTCCAAAGCAACTAGTGGGCAGCCAAGGAATAGCAGTTGCGCTATGAGCGTACTCGAAATGATGACGAGGTGGTATTTCCAGTACCACTTGTACTTCGTGGAGAGCACTATTCCGGCCCACAATGCCCCAATCCAGATCCAGTGGAACCAGAACACCACGTCAGCAAGCACATTGTAGACTTTCATTGCCAACCTCCATGTTTTATTTTTTCTCTTACTTCCCAACGCACGGTATGCGCTAAGAAGTAAGAGGGAGACAATCAGATGATTGCCTCCCGACTTACAGAGCAATTTTCGGTTAGCTGATGCTAACCATGAGCCATTTAATCATGGCTCCTTCGGGGAGGCTCGTTGAGCCTTCCGGAAGACGCGGGCCAATGTACTGGCCCACAAGGATCTTCTCTCCAGCCTTGAGCTGGAGGGTTACCCGGTTCATTGGCACGTTTGTGCCAAGAACCGAGCTGAACACCGCGGCTGTGTCGGCGTGGCCGACTGCCGAGGTGCATGTCGATGCAATTATTGCCGCACATTCCTGTGCGACTTCTTCTACGTTAATGGTTGCCGGGAAGGCAACCATATTCAATGAAAATGCATTTGTCAGGTTCATTGCGAACCCCTTTCATAGTTTTGATGTTCTTTCTCTTGACTGTTCCCCGCGCGAGGCAAGCATTCCTCGTGCAGGGTGCAGTCATCCCGAACCAAAAGGTTCAGGAAAACAAAACGGACTCTCTGCCTTTTGGGAGAGAGTCCGTTATTTGAAGTTAATCATTGGATTGGAAAAATGAATGTGAAATAGAAAATTTGCATTCAGCGCTTGGCATAGCTTTCGCCATGTATTTACGTCATGCCTTTTAACGGGCGAAGACGCTCTCTCCGACCAGTGCCCAAGCGGGGCGGTCTGGTCAGCAATCCTATTCGGTTTTCAAGGGCGCAAGTGACTGCGGGCAAACGTCCTTTTCGACCGTAACGAAACAGCATACTCCTGCAAGGCAATTCTGTCAATGCCTAGCTTCGCTAAGGTTAGCCAAAATGGCTAAAATTAGCCAAAAGAATATAGCGAATATGCTGGATATTTTTACTTTAAAAGTACAGTCCGCACTTGTGTAAAAAATGAGGCCAGTTTGCAGACTGGCCCCTCATGAATGTAAATTGTTACTCTTCTGTTGGTTACCTAAAGAAGGGGCATGCAACCTCCTGGTTTGATGTTGGTACTTTTCGTTAACATCAGCATTGCGGAGATCTCAGTGTATAGTGGACTCCGGTAGTTTTGCAAGGAGGG
>CAIPSZ010000051.1 GCA_903867845.1 Candidatus Kerfeldbacteria bacterium
GGCTGGGAGTTTGACCGTGAAGATCTACGTCGACGGTGCAAATGCAAAGACGGGTACGTGCACGTTGAGCACAGGGGCGTACAGCGTGAGCGCCGTGCCAACCGGTACGGGGAAAGTTATTACGGCGTACATTAGCGGTGCCACACCCAAAGCCGTAACCGTATCGCGTGCAGCGAACGGTACGTCAGCAATTTCTGGATTCGATCTGTACCAGAATCGGGTCATTGTGCGCCACGAAGACGGTGGACCAACTTCAAACTCTGACTTGGATAAGTGGGATCATGGTAACGATGCAGATGTACCTTTTACCGTAACGGGCGGTAACCTCACCGTGAGCAGCGGTACGAAGCTCCTGGTTTGGACCGGTGGCACCTTCACCCCGGGTGGGACTGTAACGACGACTGCAGCATCGACAGCAGCGAACCCCGACGGGGACGTGCTCATCCAGTCAGGCGCTACGCTCGCCATGGCGGGCAATGCGCTCACCATTGGTGGTGACCTCGTCGCCACTGGTTCGCTCACGAATTCCGGTAGTCAAACGACCAAATTTACGGCAACGGGTTCGGGCTTCACTATAAATCCGGGTGCCAACACGTTCATCAACCTCACCTTCGATGGGTCGGGTGGGTACTGGTCGCCGCTTACGAATCCGGTGAACGTCACTGGCGACCTGACCATGACGAATGGCCAATTTGATACGAGTAGCGGGACAGCCGATGTCACGGTGAATGGCAACGTACAGTGCGGGGCCAGCTGCGGCACCATCAACATGACCAGCACGAACACCTTCACGCAATCCGTTGCCGCGAGCAAGAGTTTTGGGACGAACGTCGCTGTGGGGACGAACTGGACCTTCAACAACCTGACCTTTACTGGTACGTCAGGATCACCAACGATTACCTTCAACGGCACCGGCACGGGCCAGACCATTATTGGCGGGACGTTGAGCACGACGAACAGTGGCACTGCACTCACGGTTGACGACAACGCGAATGACCGAATACTTATGGCGAATGGCGCTGTAACCATTGGCGCGAACACCACACTTAAGGCCCCACCCACTGCAACATTCAGTGTCTCTGGGAACTGGACAAACAATGGCGCATTCACGGCAGGAGCAGGTACCGTCACGTTGAACGGTTCAGCACAGCAGACCCTTTCCGGTGGCATGCTCACCACGAATAAATTCAACAACCTCATCATCACCAACGCGTCTGGGTCGGACCCGGTCACCTCACCGTCAGTCATTTTCGGCGCCGCGGCAACTACTGGCGCCACATTCACTGCTACCACGGCGAGTACTAAAATACGTTTCAATGCTGGGAGCACGTACACGTTCCACGACATCAGCTTCAACGGGCAAGCCACTGGTACGCGCGTAGCTCTGCGGAGCTCCACCACGGGCACCCAGTGGAATATCAATGTTGCGGGAACCCGCACCGTGACGAATTCCGATGTGCGCGACTCCAACGCGTGCGGGCAGTCACCGTACATTGACGGCTCAGATGGTACGAACGTGGATAGTACGGATAACTCGTGCTGGACGATTAACACCCTTACGGTCGCGCTGAGCGGGACGTCTGCTGCACTTGGCGCGCTCGACACTGGCCACGTGAACCAGGCAGGCATAACCAGCACCGTAACCACCGACGCGAGCGGTGGGTACATCTCGTTCGTTAAGTACGACCAGACCCTCACGTCAGGGTCCGATACCATCCCTGATGTTTCTGGTACGACGACGCTCGCCATTAACAACGCGGGCTACGGTGCCTCGAGCTCGCAGTCTGGGAATACTATTGGGCAGTGGAGCCCAACATCTTGTGCAACAACGACGAGCACGTCGAACCTCACGCAGCTCACCACCGCATACCAGGCTTTTGCTTCAGCCACGTCAGCAGTGACGAGTGGTGACGCTACGACCTTGTGCTTCGTCGCTGGCATATCCGGTACGACTCCCGCCGGGGCATACACAAGTACAGCGACAGTCGTCACTACCGCTCGGTTCTAAAATCGCTAAGTACAGCGGTTAAATCACTGAACTCTCCCTAAAGAGTTGCTAATTTCGGCTATCCATGCTATAATGCGAGTAGTTCAATTTTCAAATGCCGAGTAAAATAAATACTGCAACCGAAAGTTAACCAAGCTTCGCTATGACCATGCATACATTTGCGAAAGCCTACACCCGTTTCGGCCGTCGCGTCATTGCACTCGTTGGCATCTTGTCGTTGCTCGCGTTTTTCCAGTTGCCAAACCAAGCCCAAGCCGTTGGCACCATTATTCACGCCAAACTCTACTTAAGCCGTCAGCAAGCAGATGTCGCCAGTGGTGTTACCATGCAGCTTTTTTTCACTGCAGTTAGTAACGTTAGTGCTGGTGGCAAAGTGGTCATCATCTTCCCAAGTGGCGGCACCCATGACACCAAGTGGTGTCGTGCGGCTGGGAGCGACCTGGTAGCAACGGGTATCACCGACCCAACGGGTGGTACGGAAAGTGCAACTGCGTTAACAAGCTCAAGCTCGTTCTCTACCGCCTGCTCGCAGACCCCAAGTACCATTACCATTTCGAACGTCGCGGCAATTGCTCTAGGGACAAAGTATGGCGTGCAAATTGTCCAAGCCGGCAGCCCCACTGCACTGCTTGGTACCGCATCAGCGGCAGGTAATGACCTGGCTGTGACGGTGAAAACGCAAACGAGTGGTGCAGCCGATGTCGATTCCGGCACGATTGCGCTATCGGTTATTGGCAGCGATCAAATTGCGGTAACAGCAGCGGTGACGCAGACCCTTTCGGTAAGCTTAAGCGGAACATCCGCTGCCCTCGGTGCTCTCGATACGACCCACGTCAATCAAGCTGGGATTGTGGAAACAATTAATACCAATGCAAGTGGTGGGTATATTTCTCTAGTGAAGTATGACCACACGCTCACTTCGGGAACAGATACTATCGCGGATGTTTCCGGTACCACAACCTTAGCAGTGAATAACGCTGGGTACGGTGCATCAAGCTCCCAGGCGGGAAATACCGTAGGGGTGTGGAGTCCAACATCCTGTGCAACAACAACCAGCACCACAAATGTTACCCAGCTGACCACAGCATTTCAATCATTTGCTTCAGCTGCAGCGCCGGTCAGTAATAGCCAGCCGACGCTCTGCTTCGTCGCAGCAATTACGGGCACGACCCCAGCCGGTGCCTACACGAGCACGGCGACACTCGTCACCACTGGCCGATTCTAATACCTTTTTTACCTGCTACCCATATGACCCAGCAAAACTTCGTACGCACGAGTAAGAAAATAGTTGCCCTGGTTGCAATCCTCTCGCTTTTTGTCCTCTACCCGTGGTCTAAGCCAGCCCAGGCACTGGGCACTATGACCACCTTGCGCGTGTACCTGAATCGCCAGCAGAAGCAGGTTACAACGGGCGTAGAATTTGATCTTTTCTTCAAACCGGCAACGAACGTCTCGGGTGGTACGGGAACGAACAAGGTCATATTCAGCTTCCCCAATGATGCCAACGATAACACGTACTGGTGCCGAACGGCTGGAACCGACTTGGTAATCACTGGCGAAGCAAACCCCACGGGGAGCAGTGCAGAATCCGCAACTTCACTGCCAGGTGGCACACTCACTGGTGTGTGCGCGCAATCCACACCCGATACGTTTACCATTAGCGGGGTCGACAACCTTACCGCCGGAACAAAGTACGGCGTGAAGATAACCCAAAAGGTAAGCAGCCCAGTAGCCATTATTGGCACGGCGAACACCTCGCAGACCAACCTGATTGTTACAGTGAAAACGAATAACGGTAGCGCCGATGTGGATTCGGGGACGCTGGCAATTGCCACCATTGATGCTGATCAAGTATCAGTTACCGCATCTGTAGCACCAACGTTAACGGTGACGTTAAGCGGCACGTCTGCCGCACTAGGTTCGCTCGACACCGGTCACGTGAATCAAGCTGGAGTAAGTACAACAATTACCACAAATGCAAGTGGTGGGTACCTCTCACTGGTAAAGTACGACCATACACTCACTTCTGGGTCAGATACCATTGCTGATGTTTCCGGAACCATAGCTATTGGTCAGGCAAAATTTGGCGCTTCATCTTCGCAAAGTGGGAACACCATCGCGCAGTGGAATCCTACGGCGTGCACAACAACCACGAGTACCTCAAATGCAACGGCGCTAACGACCGCATTTCAATCGTACGCAACATCGGCAACGCCAAAGTCCGCCGAAGCAACAACCTTGTGCTTCCTAGCAGGAATTGCCGGAACAACTCCGGCAGGAAACTACGCAAGCACGGCAACTA
>CAIPSZ010000052.1 GCA_903867845.1 Candidatus Kerfeldbacteria bacterium
AGTACTCCCTGTTCACTTCGGTGAAAAGGTACACATGCTGCAGCAGCGGGGTGCAGGGGGCTTCGCTGAGCCCGTCCTACACTGATGAGGTTTTCCTTCACGTGTGCGAATCGAAACCCCCTGCCACCCTTCTTTGGGCTCCACCCTTTCTTGGGTGCGCAAGAAAGGGTGGTACATGCGTGCGTAACCACTGGGAAACGGTTTCACATCGGGTCGTTGTACAGTGTGCCCGCGAGCGCTGCGCTTCGATTTTCCCCTGCTTTGACGTACACTACATACATCATGAAATCCAAAATCGCCATCCTCGCTTCCAACCTCTACCCCATTCCGCCGCGGGCGACCGCTGCGGCAGAGCTCATCGTGTCCGAAATTACCGAGGGGCTCGTGCGGCGCGGCTTCCCGGTCACGCTCTACGCGGCCGGCGATGCGAAGACCCGCGCGCGCTTGGTGAGCGTGACGAAACGTGCGTCCATTAACGACCCGAAAATTGGCATGGCCAACCACAAGGCCTACGAATTCATCCAGGCAGCCAATGCCTACCGCGACGCTACGCGCTGGGGTGCTAAAGTCGTGCTCTCCCACGTGCCCATGGTGAGCGCGCACTTTGCTGCGTTTGCCAAATTCCCAACAGTCGCGTTACTCCACAGCCCGCCGACGTACACCGACAGCCAAGTGATGTTGAGCGCGCCGAATCAAAGATACATTTCCATTTCCAATGCCCAACGGAAGCTCTCCAAAGGTGCGAAGTTCGTGACGACAATTTACCACGGCGTGGATACAGCAAAGCTCAAATTCAATCCCGAGCCTGGCACGTACCTCGCTTTCCTGGGCCGGATCCGCGACTACAAGGGCGTGGCCGAAGCGATTGCCGTTGCCCAGAGCTTGCGCCTGCCCCTGAAAATTGCCGGCCCCATTGCTGACCCGACGTACTTCGCCACGTACGTGAAGCCAGCACTGAACAAGAGCATCCAGTACGTTGGGGAAATTACCCACGCGCAAAAGTCTGCCTTTCTTGGCGGTGCAATCGCTACGCTCTTCCCCATTGGCTGGGAGGAACCCTTCGGTCTAGTCATCCCGGAGTCGCTCGCCTGCGGCACGCCGGTTGTTGCGTTCAAGCGCGGGTCTGTTCCCGAGCTCATGCGGGATGGAAAGACGGGCTACATTGTGAAGACGGTACCCCAGATGATTGCCGCAGTGCGGAAGATTACAAATATCAAACGACTCACCTGCCGCAAAGAAGCGGTGAAGCGCTTCTCCCTGGACCGGATGGTGGATGACTACGCCCGGCTCCTCACGCGAATCGCAAAGTAGTATGCCACTCAAGAAATCCGAACTCCGTATCGACACCATTCACGACCGTGCGGTCATCGTGGCACCCCGGCGTGGGTTACGGCCGCACGACATAGCCGAAACCACAGTGCCGGTCCGGCAAGGCACCTGCCCGTTCTGCAAAGAGCTGCTGCGAAAAAATCCCATCCTCGCGCGCAGTGGGAGCGGGAAGAATACCATCCAAGCAATCGCGAATGGCTTCCCTGCCGTCAGCCTGGATAACCCCAAGGCGTACGGCAAGCAGGAAGTGCTCATCGAGACGCCCATCCACAACGTCGAATTCGCCGAGCTTTCCGCTAAGCAGATTGACCACGCCCTGGCCATGTACCAGCAGCGAACGCGCGCGATTAGCAAGAATGCAAAGATAGAGTACATCCTCATCTTCAAGAACAACGGTGGGAAGGCTGGCGCGACGCTCGTCCATGCCCACTCGCAAATCTTCGCCACCGGCTTCGTGCCCCCGCACATCGCGCAGAAGCTAGCGAATGTGAAGCAGTACGAAATCGTGCACGGCACCTGCTACTACTGTGACCTCATTGCCAAGGAGAAGCGCGGTCCACGGCGCATCATTGCCACCCCGCACGTGACCGCATTCTCGCCCTACGTTAGCCACTACCCGTACGAGGCCTGGATTTTCCCCACGCGCCACTTAGACAATATCACCCAACTCCGGCCGGTCGAGCGCCGCGCCTTTGCCGTCGCCATCCGCCACATCCTGGGCAAGCTAAATACCATTAACGTGCCGTACAACTACTACCTACACCAAACCCTCACCGATAACGACGAGCACTTCTACCTGCGCGTGGCACCCCGCGAGCAAACTTGGGGTGGCGTGGAGGTCGGTTCACGTTTGGTTATCAACCAAGTCGCGCCCGAAGACGCAGCAAAGTTCTATAGGAAGTAAATACTTGTTATTACCGACAAGCCTACAAAATGTTGTTGGCTTATTTTACTGCTGGCACCTCACCAAAGTACACTGCAAAGTTGAACCACTCCTTTACGACGGTTACGTTAGTAAAACCGGCTTGTTTCAACCATTGAAGCTGCTCATCGAGTGTTGAGGGTTGATCTTCCCTATTGTTCTTGTGCACTTGCCATCGATGCTCGCCCTCGTCCCCCATCGCTGTAACTAAATACCTATGCCACTCTTCTTCATTGGGGGACTTCAAAATGTCACCATTAATGAATCGCCCACCGGGTTTTAAGATAGTATAGATGTATTGAAAATAGTTCTGCTTTTCTGCGTCACTTAGGTGATGCACTGCTAGCGCCGAGATGACAAAGTCGAAGGTAAACTTTCGCCAGATACTTATTCCTGATGATCAGCAGATTCTC
>CAIPSZ010000053.1 GCA_903867845.1 Candidatus Kerfeldbacteria bacterium
GATTTATTAACCGGGGGAAAGGAATTGCTTCACGAACGTGGGCCAAGCCGCACATCCAGCCCACCGTGCGCTCCAAGCCAATGCCGAAGCCACTGTGCGGGACCGAACCGTACTTCCGCAGGTCCAGGTACCACTCGAAGTCCTTGCGGTTGAGCTTGTGCTCTTCTAAACGCTTTACCAATAAATCATAGTCATCAATACGTTGCGACCCGCCAATGATCTCGCCGATGCCTTCCGGTGCGAGCAAGTCGGCGCACAAAGCGACTTTGGGATTTACTGGATCAGGCTTCATGTAGAACGCTTTAATCTCCGCCGGATAGTGCGTGACGAATATTGGCCGGTCAAATGCCTTGGTCAGAATTGTCTCGTCATCATTGCCAAGGTCAGTCCCCCACTTGATGTCTGAACCAAGTTCTTTGAGTTTCACCAAGGCTTCATCGTAGGTCATGCGCACGAATGGGGTTTGCACTTTTTCCAAGGCGCTGATGTCGCGTTCGAGGAGTTCGAGATCCGTACGGCGTTCTTTGAGGACCGACTGTACGACGTGCATGATCATCTTCTCCTGCAAGGCCATGCTCTGTTCCAAGTCGGTGAACGCCATTTCCGCATCCAGCATCCAGAACTCAGTGAGGTGCCGGCGCGTCTTGGATTTTTCCGCGCGGAAGGTTGGGCCAAAGTCGTACACTTTCCCAAGCGCTGACGCGAGTGCTTCTAAGTAAAGCTGACCAGATTGCGAGAGGTAGGCTTTCTGGCCAAAGTAGTCGGTTTCAAATAGTTCCGTCGTTCCTTCACACGACGTTGGTGTAAGAATTGGCGTATCCGTCAGAACAAACCCTTCCGTACGAAAGAATTCCCGCAATGCCCAGATGACGGTATCGCGGACGCGGAGAATTGCGGATTGCTTGGGTGTGCGAATCCAGAGGTGACGGTTGTCGTGCAAGAATTCTGGGCCGTGCTCTTTCTTCCCAATCGGGTACTCTTCAGCTTTCTGCACCAGCTCAACCTTTAATGCATGTAATTCAAAACCGCCAGGTGAGCGTGGTTCCGCCTTCACCATCCCGGTAACGATAACCGACGATTCAATGGTAACCGACTTTGCCACGGAAAAAATTGCCTCGCCAACGGCATCCTGCGTGACCACTGCCTGCAGCAATCCTGCTGACCCATCCCGCAATTGCAGGAACACGATCTTCCCGCTGGAGCGCACGTTGGCGGCCCAGCCCTGGATGGTTACCTCTTTGCCATCAAACCCAGCAATGTCAGCAATGCGGACAATCATATGCTCACTATACTGATTTTACAGCCATTTTGCAAGGAAAAACCTACCTTTTCGGCAGGATTTCCAAGCGAATTTTGTGAAATGGTTAAATACTCGCTATTGCCCGGCGCCGGAACACGTACTTGCTCAATTCAATGAAGCCGACCGTGACCAAGCTCCCTAGTACGACCAGCAACCAGTCTGACCCCGAGAGGGCCATGAGGCCGAAGATACGCTGGCCGAGGGGCGTGTAAATCGCTGCCACCTGCATGCCCAGGGCAACAACGAGGGTGAGGAGCAAGGATGGATTGCTGAATGGCGACACCGAGGTGAGTGGCTGGCGCAGCGTCCGCGTGGAGAACATGTAGGCAATGGAGCTCGTTGCCACAAAGGCGAAGGTGAGCGAACGGGCGTAGGTTAGGGCTTCTCCATTCCGCCAGCCCAGGGCGAAGAAGGCGAGGCCAATCCCGCCGACGACCAGGCTCAACGTAATGGTGAGGAAGCGGGTGAAGGTGCCAAAGAGTGGTCGCTTTAGGGGCACCGGTGGTTCATTGAGCACAGCAGCATCCACGGGTTCGCGCGTGAGCGTGAACGTCGGCAGGGTATCGTTGACAATGTTGAGGTATAGAATTTGCGCAGCCGTGAGCGGGAGCGGCCAGCCGAACACCAACGCGACCGCGATGATGACGAGTTCGGCAAAGCTCCCGGCCATGAGATACAGGATGACGCGCTTGATATTGCGGTAGATGACCCGACCTTCAAAAACTGCCGCCGCTATCGTGCGCAAGTTGTTATCCAGCAGGACGAGGTCAGCCGCTTCTTTGGCCACGTCCGTGCCTGACCCGAGCGCCACGCCAATGTCCGCAGCTTTGAGTGCCGGCGCGTCATTCACGCCGTCGCCGGTCATGGCAACCACTTCCCCACTCGCCTGCAGCACCTGCACGATGCGCAATTTATTCCGCGGGCTTACGCGGGCGAACACGCTAATGGTGCGGACGCGCTCGTGCAAGGCGTACGCGTCAAGTCGTTCCAGCTCTCGGCCGTCCATGACGTGCCCATCACCGACGGGTAAGCCTAAGCCCAAGGCAATGGCACTGGCGGTCGCCAAGTTATCACCCGTGAGCATGACGGTGCGAATGCCGGCGCGACCCAGCTGGGCAATGGTTTCCACGGCATCCGGTCGCAGGGGATCCTGAATGCCAACGATGCCAATGAGGCAGAGCGCGTCAGTAGCTTCGGTTTCGGTGAGCGGGTGGTGCGGCTCGTGGCTGAACCGCCGGGTCGCAATGGCGAGCGTGCGCAACCCTTGGCTGCTCATGCGCTCTGCATCCCGCTCCATGCGTGAGCGAATTTCAGGGGTGAAGAGCACTTCTCTGCCGTCCGTCATGACCGCGTGCACGTGGGGGAAAATGGTCTCGGGCGCGCCTTTCACAAATACCTCGTACCCGTGGCCGGCGTACTGGTACAGGATGGCCATGAAGCGCCGGCTGGATTCAAAAGGGACTTCACCCACCCGGACGTACTGCTGGTGCAGCACGGGCAGCAAAAAACCAGACTCGGCCGCGGCGCGAACAATGGCGCGTTCGGTGAGGTTGCCTCGGATGTCCCACTCTTCGAGGGGTTTGTCGGGATTTTCAATGCTCGCCTCAGACGCCAGGGCGCCAGCTTTCAGGACGAACAGGGCGGTAGGATCAGGCTCCCCGGGATCGCGGTGCGGGTGCGACACTTGCCGATCGTGCGTGAGAATGCGAACGACGCGCATGTACCCTTCGGTAAGCGTGCCGGTCTTATCGGTAGCAATGACAGTGACTGAACCAAGCGCTTCTGCGGCAAGGAGCGTTCGGGCTAAGGCGCGCTTCTGCAGCATGTGCCGCATGCCGAGCGCAAGGATGACTGTGACCGCGATGACCAGACCTTCAGGAATGATGGCAACGGCGATGGCCACGCTGGTGGTGAAAATCTGCTGCACTTCGTACAAGCGGAACAAGCCAAAGAGGAAGAGCAGGAGTGTGACCGTGAGCGTGATGCGAGTGAGCTGCCAGCTGAACCGGTTCAAGCGTCGTTGCAGTGGCGTGTGCTCGGTTACCGTGGTCTGGAGCATGCCGGCAATTTTGCCAAACTCACTCTGCTTGCCCGTTGCCGTAACGACCGCCAGTCCACTCCCCTGCGTGATGACGGTTCCTGCAAAAACCATGTTCACCTGCTCGGCAATGGTAATGGCGTCAGGGAGTGCGTCGCTTTTCTTTGCAACTGGCTCTGCTTCACCGGTAAGCGTGGCTTCATTTGTCTCCAGCTCAAAGGCTTCAATGATGCGCGCGTCCGCTGGCACGCGCTGGCCAGCGCGGAGCAACAGCACGTCACCCGGCACGACGAGCGTTGCTGGAACTTCCCGTTCCCGTCCATCACGCAGCACGCTTGCCTGGTGGGTGACAATGCGCTGCAGTGCAGCGAGCGCGCGTTCGGCGCGACGCTCTTGCACGTACCCAATGCCGACGTTCAGCGCCACCGCGACGAGAATGACAATACCATCCAGGTGGTCGCCAATGGCAAAACTCGTGGCCGCCGCGACGAGGAGAATGATGACGAGGCTACTTTCGAACTGCCGGAAAAACGTGCGCACGCCACTGGCAAGAACAGCTTCTTCCTGCCGGTTAAGGCCGTACCGCTGTAGTCGGGATTGCACGTCAGGATCCAGCAGCCCACGCACCGTCACATTGAAGTGTTTCAGGACTTTTTCCGCACTTTCTGCCGATGGGAGCAAGCTAGGCATATACCGCTATTCTAGCATGCTGCTCCTTGAATAAAATCTGATAATACAGCACAATGCTGGAGTACA
>CAIPSZ010000054.1 GCA_903867845.1 Candidatus Kerfeldbacteria bacterium
CGGAGATTTGTCAATGGCTACACCTGGCACTAGAACCGAGTTCGACGCAACAGTAACGAGTTACTCACGACGGACACGCTCGAGAGTGCCATTGCCAGCCCAGCGAGCTCTGGACGTAAGGTGAGGCCGATACCAGCAAAGACACCGGCTGCAATGGGAATACCCGCAACGTTATACGCAAGTGCCCAGAAGAGATTTTGGACAATCTTCCGGAAGGTCTTTCGGGCTAAGGTAATGGCGCGGACAACGTCCATGAGGTCGTCGCGCACGAGGACAATTTGCCCAGTTTCTAAAGCGACATCGGTCCCACTGCCAATGGCAATACCAAGCTCGGCTTGGGCAAGTGCCGGTGCGTCATTCACACCGTCACCGACGAACGCCACGCGTTTACCACTCGCTTGCAAAACTTTGACTGTAGCTGACTTATCTTGTGGTAGGACTTGCGCCCGTACTTCCTGAATACCGACCTGATTCGCGATTGCCTTTGCCGTGCGCTCGTTGTCGCCGGTTATCATCACCGAGTGGATGCCAATCTTCGTCAAGGCTTCTATGGCCTGCTTGGACGTCGGCTTGACCGTGTCGGCCACCGCAATGATGCCAGCAAATGTACCATCAACGGCTACAAGCATTGCAGTCTTGCCTTGGTGCTCAAGATTTTCTATATCTGACCCGTGATTGCGCAGATTGACGTGTGTATCTTCCATGAGCGCACGGTTGCCGAGAAGCAACTTCTTTCCATCAACCATTGCCGACACACCTTTCCCGCTAATGCTTTGAAAATCCTGCGGGTCGGGCAAAACGAGCTTCTTCTCCTTTACAGTGTTCACAATCGCCGCGGCAAGCGGGTGCTCGGAACGCTGCTCCACTGCAGCGCCGAGCTGCAGGAGCGCGTCTTGGGCGAGTGCCGAGTTAAAAGAAACGACGTCCGTCACCACGGGCTTGCCGTGGGTGAGTGTTCCGGTCTTGTCGAAAACTACCACATCGATCTTCCGTGCGGCCTCGAGTGCTTCCCCGCCTTTGATGAGAATCCCCTTCTGCGCGCCCAAACCCGTGCCAGTGATGATCGCCGTCGGCGTGGCCAGGCCGAGCGCGCACGGGCAAGCAATGACCAGTACGGCCACGAACTTCAGCAAGCTCTCGACAAAGGTGGCGTGCCCCAAGAAGAACCAGCTCATGAAGGTAATGAGCGCAATAGTAATGACCGTCGGGACGAAGTACGCAGACACACGGTCGGCAAAGCGCTGGATAGGCGCCTTACTCGCCTGCGCCTGCTCGACGAGTTTTATGATACCCGCGAGCAGCGTCTCGGAACCGACGTTCGTCGCCGTAAAGGTGAAGCTGCCGCTGCCGTTGATCGTGCTGCCAATCACGGTAGCACCCGCTTGCTTTTCTACGGGCAGGCTCTCGCCCGTTACCATGCTCTCATCCACGCTGCTGTGGCCATCGAGCACCTTCCCATCCACGGGCACTTTCTGGCCAGGCTTCACGCGCACCACATCACCAGCTACGACTTGCTCAATGGGAATTTCCATTTCCTGCCCATTGCGGACGACAATGGCAGTCTTGGCTTGCAGTTGCATCAAACTACGAATGGCTTCACTCGCCTTCCCCTTCGCCCGCGCTTCCAGCCACTTTCCTAAGAGGACGAAGGTGATGAGGATCGCACCGATTTCGTAGTACAGCTCCCCCTTCACCAGTCCGACGGTAACGAGCAACGAGTAGAGGAACGCTGCACCCGTGCCAATGGCAATGAGCGTATCCATGGTTGCCGTGCGGGTTCGCAATCCTGCCCAAAAGCCAAGGAAGAACTGCTGCCCGCACCACGTCATGACTGGCAAAGTGAGAAGTAGCTGGATCCATGAACGGCCTGGAAGGTTGCCAATGGCCGGGACCAGGTACATGCCCATGCTGAGCGTAACGACGCCAAGCGAAAGCACGAGGGCAACAAACAATTTGCGTTTCGTCGCTGCTTCGTCTTCATCGTGGTGCATGCGCTCTCTCGCATCGCTGCCAGCGTTCAGTTCCTCTACCCCGTAGCCAACCTTTCGCACGGCTGCTTCGAGCACGCGAACATCAACAAGCGCTGCATCGTACTCGACGTGCGCGCGCTCAGTTGCAACATTCACACTCGCCTTGGACACGCCCTTCTGCTTGCGCAACGTTAGCTCAATGAGCTGGCTGCAACTGGCACAGTGCATCCCGCGGAGTGAGAGGTCGCAGGTTGCCATGACCTAGGATTGCGTTACGGTAAAACTCCCGCGGTACATGCCCATGCTACAGCTGAACGCGTACGTACCCGGTTTCGTTGGAGTGAAGGATATCGTAGTCGTATCTTCGTTCACCTGCTGGCTGATCCCCAGGGTCGGCACTTCCAGAACCGAGCGGCACCCACCTGCATGCCCAGCTCCCGAGACTTCCCAGCGCACTGGCTGGTTCGCCCGAACGGCAAAAGTGGCAGGCTCGTAACCAGCCACGGTGTAACTCGTCTTCACCACTTGCACGCCATCATCCACGACGACGTTTGGGTCGTGCGCTTGGACCGTCGACGGCGATTTCCAAAATGCGAACGAGAGCGGATGGCCGGTGAGCGTTAGGCCATTACTGATGTTGAGGAGTCCGAGCAGGATAACTGCCGCACCCGCAAGCTGGAAGAAGAACTGACCAGCCTTGCCCTTGAGCACGTTGGTTGCCCAGCCGAGGGCGAGGAGCGCTGGAGCAGTGCCCAGCGCGAACGCGAGCATGGTCAGCCCGCCGGTAACGGCGCTGCCGGTGGTGAGCACGTAGAGCTGCAACGCTTGTGTGAAACCGCACGGCAGGAAAAACGTGAGGGCACCGAAAGCAAAAGGCGCTGCCCAACTCCCGGTTGAACTCCCCGACACAATTCGACGGCTGAAGATTTTTGGCACGCGCGGGATGAGCCGCTTGAGCCAGACTGAGGCAAGGTGCAGCATATCCAGACCCACGATGAACATGTAGAGGGCGGCAACTATGGTTATCATTCCCATGACCAGTGGTGACGGTTGCAGCGCTTTCCCAAGCAGGGCGATGAGCGCGCCGAACACCGTGTACCCGACGATACGGCCGAGCACGAACGTGCTCACCGGAATCATCCGGGCGCGGCCCTGCAGGTTTGGGTAGCGCTCGCGCACGCTCGCAACGACCGAGAGCATGAGCCCGCCAGATACCGCCAGGCAGGAGCTACTTGCCGCAACCAAACCCAAGCCGAACAGTGCGAAGAATCCAGTGGTTACCCCAACGCTCCCGCCGGTGTTGAGCAAGCCGAGCCGACCGAGAGTAAAACCAATGAGCAGGACGATGATAAAACTCCCCGCAACCTGGCGCCACTGAATAGTCTCGCGGGAAGTTGGCTGGATGACTCCAGAAACGACCCCGTACCCGTGTGGGGTGATGGCGGATGCAATTTGGTCTGGATTGGGCACCTGTTTCGCATCGCAAACCACGCGCACCCGATTGCGGTCGGCGTTCGCCTGCACCTGGCTCACCCCCGGGATTTCGAGGAGGGATTGCTCAACGAGCAGCTCGCAGCTGCGGCAGTGCATGCCGGTGGTCTGGACGTCGAGGATGCATTGATTCGCTCTGGCACGCATGCTACTTACAACTCCGTGGCGTGGAGAGTAGCCCGCACGTTTGCTGCGCTGACTGGAGCATGCGATCGTGCTCCGCTTGGCACATGGTGAGGTGTGCTTCAATTTTTGGAACCGAATGCCGGCCGTACGCCGCCTGGACTGCTCGTGGGGTTAGACTCACCGTGGCAATGGTGACGAGGATAGCCACGATGCTGAAGCAAACCGCCGAGCGTGAGGCGCTACGGAAGTGTGGGTTCACGAGACGTTCCACGCGTGCGTCCAGCGGGCTGAATCCCGCGCTCGCCACTGGTGGGCGCACGAGACGCACGAGGGCGAAGCCGAGCGTTCGCTGATCGGTTACGTGTTCGTCAGCTTCAATTTCTGACTCCGCAATGTAGGCACTCTGCAGGTGTTGTCGGAGTGCGCGAAAGGGCAACCAATTAAGCGCAAGGGAGAGAGCGAGTCGCCGGAGCGGTTCGCGCTGTGCCACGTGGTGCGCCTCATGTTCGAAAACCGCGTGGAGTTCTTGAGCGGAAAGTGCCGCGAGTGCGCCTGTAGAAATCGTGACCATTGGCTGGACCAGCCCCGTAGTCATGGCAAATGGCCGTTCATTGTGAATAACGATGACTCGTACAGTCCGCAACCCAGCTGCGCTCGCAAGGTTACGAACTGTGCTGGGTGTAGGCTGCACACTGCCAACGTGCGCGCGTTGCTGACGGAACATGTGAATACTTACGTACGCCATCCACACGGCCATACCCACGATGAACACTGCCGTAATTATGGTAATGGTAATTTGCGTCCTGGTGAGGTCTGCCCAAGCCACGGCACAGGCGTAGGCAATTGCATGGGTGGTCTCGCCTAGGGTGCTCATGACGTGTGGCAGCCAAGCACGCACAAGGAACGCAACACTCACCAGCAAGAGCGCACTGCCACCGAGAATTGCGGTAAGGGTACGCGTGCTCTTCATACTACGCATGCAGTTTACGCTTGAGCTTTTCTAAACGCTTTGGGTCCACGTCATCCAGCGCATCCACGAAGTGCGCGAGAGCGACATTGCCAAAACCATGAACGAGATCGTCCACAGTCTTGCGAACGGTTTGCTGGACGAACTGCTCCTTTGCTACGGCGGGCTCGTACTGGAACGCGTTATCCACCAGCTTGCGCTTCAGCATCCCCTTCTCGTGCAGACGCTGCATGACGGTCATGACCGTCGTGTACGCACTGCCTCGATCCAGCGTACGCAAAACCTCCCGCACGCAAATGGGGTGCTTGGCCCACACGACTTCCATAATTGCGGTCTCCAGCTCGCCGAAACCAGGAATAGTGCGTTTTGCCATACGTTCGCAGTAATGTAGGAGTTCCTACTACGCAGTGTAGCAGGAATAGCGCGTGCGTCAAATTCCCCTACCGCCGGCTCACCGTGTACACTTGCACGCGGTTGAGCACGCTCTCTGCGAGCTTGAGCCGGCTGGTAGTCCGCGCGTAGCAGGTGTACAGAATCTCTCCCTTCATCACATGGTCACCCAAGCGCTTCCGTAAGTGCAAACCGCCTTGCTTGTCATCGGGCGCGCCAAGCGAACGCGCGAGCTCATCAATGGAACGGTTGTTCACGCTAGAAATGCTCCCGCCATGCTTGGCGACCACGCGTAACCGCTTTGCTCCCAGGGTAACGTCTTCGGAATCGAGGTTTGGATTACCCCCTTGGCTCCGAATAATCCCCTGCATGGAGCGCCAGGCTTTTCCAGAAATGAGTTGATCACGGGCAATGCTGGCGCCGACGCCTTGCTTCGCCATGCCAATGAGCTCAATGAGCATGCCCGCGAGCTTCACGGCTTTTTCCTCCAAGTCTTTCGGTCGGTACTCCTTCTGCTGCATGACGCGGAGCACATCTCGTGCTTCCAGGGCTGGCCCAATCCCCTGCCCAATTGGCTGCTTCGCCTCGATCATCGCCACCTTCACTTTCATCTTGAACCGACGACCGAGGTACCGGAACTTCGCCGCCAAGCGCTGCGCCGTACCGAGGTCAGGAATCTTCGTGTACTTCCCGTAGGGCATGTCGATGACCAGGTGCGTGACGCCCATCGCTACCTTCTTCGCCATAATTGAGACGATCATCTTGGAGTATGGCTCGAGCGAGAGCGGCCGGGACACTTTGATAATACGATCATCAGCTGGAGCAAGGGCTAAGCCACCGCCCCACACCATGCACGCGTGATTCTTCTTTACAATTGCCCGAATTTTCGCGACGGGGAAGGTAACATTTGCGAGCACTTCCATGGTGTCTGCGGTCCCGGACGGGCTCGTAATGGCGCGCGACGACGTCTTTGGGATAGTCACGCCCAGGCTCGCCATTATGGGGACGACGATCATGGTGGTGCGGTTACCGGCAATGCCACCGACGGAGTGCTTGTCAGCAACGATCTTACTACCAAAGCGAAGCTGCTCACCTGTCTGCGCAATGGCTTTGGTGAGGTAGTAGAGCTCGTCATTAGTGTACTCGTGGACGAAGCTGGACGCGGCGAAGTACGTGAGCTCCGTCGTCCCAAACTTATTTGCAACGATATCCCGAATAATGGCAAAAATCTCGGCTTCGGAAAGGTGTTTGCCCAGGAGCTTCTTCTTTAACGCCTCAATGGAATCGGGGCGAGCTAGTGGTTCGACGGTTACGGGTTGGTGGGGGCCAATGCCACTCTCCCGCCATACCTCGCGGAACAAACCAATTTCACCAGGACGAACCCGACGGTGGGTGAGATCGGCTTGAACGATCACTTTCTTCCCTCCGGCTTGCAGGAGCAACCGGTCACCCGCGTGTATCCCGAAGTTCGCGCCGTCTTCATTCCGAAGCACGACAACGTACGGCTGACCGCCCGTACTCAAATCGAATCGTTTCGCGCGCAGGACAAATGCCATACCGGTAGTATAGCAAGGACCTCACGACACGTCGTGAGGTCCTGGATGTTGTTCGTACTAACCTTCACAGTCGCAACCCTCAACATTACACTTCGTACCGACTTCGTGTTCGTGGCCGCAATTTGTACATGCCATGCTGCCACCTCCTTTCGTTAGCAACAGAGTGGGAGAAATTACTTTACGGTAACCGTGCCTTTCTGCGTTGGCTCGAGAAAGTTATGGTACCCCCAGGTACCCGCTTGGGTAAAGGTATACGTGTACGTGCCACCTTTAGCCAACGTCTTAGAATCCAATCCTGGCAAATCGGTTAGCGTTGGGTGCGGGTCAGAAGCGACGCGCACATCCCCAGCCGTGTTATTCGTCCAGGTAACGGTCGCCCCAGGTGAAACCGTAATGGCGGCTGGGGAAAATCCTGACGCCGTTACGCTCACGGCTTTTACCGTCACGGTTTTTGCGGTATTCGTATTGAGGTTTGTGCTCGCATTCACATTTGTCGCGCTATTGGTGTTCGTGCTCCCGTTCACGTTCGTCACGGGTGTGACCGATGCGTTTAGGTTTTGGTTCGGGTTTGTCAGATCTATGGTTACCACATTCACATTGCTCCCGGATTTTCCCGTACACGCCGAAAGCACGAGCGGGAGCGTGACGAGCGCGAGCAGGCTGAGAACCTTGCGCATGACTACATCGCAACTGCGGTGAACCGCTGGTCAACATCCTGCCAGTTCACGTTCTTCAGGAAGTTTGCAATGTAGGTCTTGCGGTCCGAACCCGTATCAATGAAGTACGCGTGCTCGTAGACGTCCAAGCAGAGCAACGGCGTGCAGCCCCAGACTCCACCTTGGTTCTGACTGTCAGCGGCGTATAGGTGGAGCTTTGTATCGGACGGATCAAACGCCAGGATCGCCCAGCCGCGTGCGGCCATACCCGTGGCGTAGAGCGCTTCTTCAAACGCTTCCCAGCTCCCCCAGGTTTCGTTGATAGCGTCAAACACTTTTGTGCCTTGGGGCTTCCCATCACCGCCGAGGTTGGCAAAGTGCACCTGGTGCAAGATCATGCCATTCGCGGCAAACGTCTCCCCTTCCTTCAAGCCGCGATAGGCCGAGTAAATTTGGTTCGCCTTGCTCGCGTCGGCTTGCTTGATAGACTCTTCGACTTCATTGCGCTTCGCAACGTACCCGGCGTAGAGCTTGTCGTGGTGAATTTCAACGGTCTTCTTCGAAATGCCGTCCAGCTCCTTGCTGAATGGTAGTGGCTGCACTTGGTGCGCCATAAATGAATTGGTTAAACGAGAGGTGTGCTTCAGGGCACGATTTGCTTGCCGTCGGTGCCAACAATGGTAATTGCCAGGGTTGGGCAGGCTTTTGCCGCGTCGATGATGGTTTGGTCAGGATCGCCTGTCGCGTTCTTCACTATTGCCTTGCCTTCCGCATCGAGTTCAAATACTTCGGGCGCGACGGCAACGCAACTGCCCGCAGAGATGCATTTCTCACGATCGACGACGATGCTGGTGAATGGCATACCGGTTAAGAGCTAAGCTTCGAGGTACAGGTAGGATACCAAAGCCAGCCTACAGGCACAATGTAGTACACAAAAGCTCAGCTATTCTTGCAAGGCTTTTTGCACCGCTACCAAGCCAAGGGTGGCGCACTTCAAGCGGGCAGGATTAATGCTCGTCTCCAGAACCTGCTCAATGTTGGTAACGCCCATCGCATCCAGCTCGGCCTTTGACTTACCCACCAGCTGTTCCGACAGTGCAGACATGCTGGCCTGGCTCACCGCGCAGCCTGATCCTTCCCAACGGATGTCCGCAACCTTTCCAACCGCATCGAGTTTGAGGAACACTTCAATGACATCGCCGCACAGCGGGTTGGGTTCGCGGTGGTGCTTGTCCGCGGGTTCCAGCTTGCCCGTATTCCGCGGGTGGTGGTAGTGGTCGAGGAGGTTTGACTCGTACATGCTTTTCTCTTGTCATTGCGAGGAGTCCCACTCCAGTGGGACGACGTGGCAATCTTGCTCTCTTCTGCGTCTGCATCCTAGCACTAGGCTTTGCAAAAAGAAAAAGCCCTGCTCCGAAATCGGTGCAGGACTTATTGTTTGGTACAAAGGGCTACTTGTTATTATCCATTGCGATCACAGCTGAGGGACAGTTAGCGTTCCATTTTGAGCCGCTGATCTTGCAGCAGTCCCAGTGCCAGGAGCCGTCCCCACCCCGATAGAGGTAGAGAATGAAGTGGAAACCATCACGGAGACGCAGAATGGTTCCCCAACAAGACAACCAATTGATGCCTTTAGTCTCGTAAAGCCAGGTAAGGGTCTTGTGACTTTTTTCCTCCCAAAGGGCGAGAAAGTCTGCGCCATCAAGCTGGACATCTGAAGACGCGGCCTTGATACGGTTATAACGTTCTTCTCCAGTATGAAAAGTTTCGCCTTCATTGAGGTAGGCCTTCCCGACAATGTTACCGGCGTCCAAGCTTTCTCCCACCCGCATTCCGTTCCGTTCGGCGATACTCCAGTAATTCTTTCCACTGAACTCCACCGGGTCAAAATGTCGGCGCTTCAGAACATGCTTGACAGGAATGATCTCTGCATTTCCATGAAGGACACTAAGGATTCCAGACAGCTGTTGTGACTGTCCAAGCAACGTAATGTCATCAGCTGTAAAGCCCTCTGCTTCCAACTTGTTCAGCAGCTGATGGGTTTGACCTTCTTTGTAAGAAGACATGTCTTCCTCCGTAGTTTGGCACATGTGCCGTTGTTTTTGCCAAGACCACCACTGCGGTAGTCATAGCCAGAAAATACCGAAACAAATCAGTACTTTTCGGCTATGACTATTTGGCTTTGACTATTTTAATGCGCAAGTAATTTTCAAAGGGCAAAATAACGATCCAAGCTATCATGGATGAGCCGCTTTGTCAACCCCTAATTCCCCTCTCCTGGTTTTCGCTAAGGCTCAAACCACCCTCTCCCCATTGGGGAGAGGGGTATAAGGTTTAACCTAGATTCCAAAGACTTTCTTCGCATCTTCAATCGCGTTGAGGAATACATCGGCTTCGGCTTGGGTGTTGTACAGGTAGAAGCTGACACGGGCGGCCGCCGGTTGGCCAAGAACTTCTAACATAGGTTGACTGCACATGTGGCCAGCGCGGATCGCAATCCCCTGCTCGTCAAAAATGCTGGCGATGTCGTGCGGGTGCATGCCCTCAATCCAAAAGGAAAAAATTGCCCCGCGCTCTGGTGAAGCCTTAGGGATGCCGAAGACTTTCAGTCTTGGAATTGCCAGGAGTTTGGGCATGACATACCGAGTAATTTCCTGCTCGTGCTGCCAGACATTTTCCATTCCGACTTTCGTAAGGTAGTTCACAGCCGCACCCAAGCCAATTGCGCCAACAATATTTGGCGTACCCGCTTCAAATTTCCACGGCAGGTTGTTCCATGATGCGCCAGCTTTCGTCACTTCTTTAATCATGTCCCCTCCGCCAAGTACGGGCTCGGTCGTTTCAAGGATTTTCTTACGGGCCCACAGCACGCCAATGCCAGTTGGCCCAAGCATCTTGTGGCCCGAGAAAGCGTAGAAGTCAGCACCGAGTTTTTGCATATCAACCGGCAAGTGCGGCACGGCTTGGCAGCCATCCACTAACACCTTTGCGCCAACCGCATGCGCTTTCTCAACAAACGTCGTGACCGGATTTACCGTGCCGAGCAAATTCGACATGTGGCCCACGCACACCAACTTCGTTTTTGGTGTCAGGAATGCATCGAGCTGAGCGACATCGAGTACACCTTCTGCTGCCTTGGCTGGCAAAAACTTCAGCACGATCCCCCGCTCCTTGACCAGCATCTGCCAGGGAACAATATTGGAGTGGTGCTCCATTTCCGTAGTGAGCACTTCATCGCCAGCTTTCAAGTTCTGCCGCGCCCAGCCAAGTGCTACGAGATTAATCGCTTCCGTAGCATTCCGAGTGAAGATAATTTCTTCAACACTTGTCGCATTTATAAATTTTTGAACCTTCTCGCGTGCCCCTTCGTACAGGGCCGTTGCTTCTTCGCTCAACGTGTAAATCCCGCGGTGCACGTTGGCATTGTGGCTGCGCAAAAAATCGTCCATCGCCTGCATGACCGCTAAGGGTTTCTGGCTGGTCGCCCCATTATCCAGGTACACCAACGGCTTCCCGTGCACGTGGCGGGAGAGAATGGGGAATTCCTTACGAATGGCTTGGGTATCGAGCATCAGGTCCAGCCTACACCGAAAGTATAAAAAACCAAAACTCCTACGTATAACGTATGAAAAAGCGGCCGCACCTAGTGTGGCCGCTTTAAGGAAAAACTACCTTTTCCAAGATTCGCTTGGATCATCGTCGGCGGTGTTGAGGTGACTGCGATCCCAACTCCCACCATCTGCGTAGTAGCCTTTTGGGAAAAAGCTAGGAAAGAGCTCGTGGATGCGCGGCGTGACGATTGCCGGTGCCACTTTTGCAACGTGCTGCGCTGTTATGAACGTCGTAACGCGGAATAGTTCGAAGGGGTACTTCGTCAGGTACTCCGTCCAGACGGAAGCGTCCCATAACTTTGGCGAACGTGAGAGCCCATGATCTGGGCGAATGAATACGGTGCCCGCGCCGTGCAGGAACGGCATCCTGCTGCTAGCCACGTTGTGGTTCGCATAGAGCCGTTGCGGGATTGCGGGAATGTTCCCAGCACATGCTTGGATCTCGACGTATACCTGACTAGCGATTGGGAATTGCGAATTCACGCACTCCCGAATCGTGGGCCGAATGAGTACCGGGTCACTGAGCAATAGTTGCTCGCCGATGTCAAAGGTGACGCACCGCTCAATGAGTTCTTTCCCCGCGTCAGCGTACGCTGAATCCAAGAATACACCGAGTAAACCTTCGTCGCACTTTCGCTGTCGGTACGACACCAAGAGCGAACGCAATGTTGCAATGTCCAGCACGGGGAGCACGTTCCACTCAGGCGCGAGTGGTTGCTTGATCCGTCGATGTTGACGACGCATAGTTCACCTCCTCGTTGTCGGGTTTAACCATGTACGGCAATGATCTGCCGTTTTCCCGGAGATATTGTAAAGGTTCTACGTTTCCTGTTTTGTCTTTAGCCTACGCTGGCTGGTCAAAGTGTCAAACTACCGAAAAATGAAAAGACCGACGTGAGCCGGTCTTGTGTGCTGGTCTACAATAATTTTCATACTAAATACTAAGCGTAGGAATAAAGCCTCCTAAGTTTGAAACTCTTTTAATGAGCGCTTCAAACTCATCCTCACGAATGAAGGACGTATCAAAGTCGTCCTCAATAAG
>CAIPSZ010000055.1 GCA_903867845.1 Candidatus Kerfeldbacteria bacterium
CGAGGCGTTTCTTCGTACGCCATCGCCAATCACGAAACCGTCCGTCACCCGGTTTTCCGCAGGTTTTCTCGTCACCATCATCCTCCTCAGCTTCATCGCCGGCGTTGTCGGTGCCCTTACGGTGGTTATGGGTCGCGATCAGTGGCCGTGGTTGCAAAAGCTCATTGGCAGCGGGCAGACAGTGACAACCGTTGTTACGCCGGTGACCAAACGGGAAACCCCTACCGAGCAGTATGCCGACACCGTCGCAACCGTTCAGAAGAACGTGGTGGCTATTTACAGTCGGCGCACGGCTCTCAAGAAGAATCCATCAACACTTGACCAACTTTACGTACCAACGGATTTTCGTGGCGTGGGAACGCTACTTACCGAAGATGGCATTGGCGTGACCACACGCGCGGCCATTCCCGACCTGACCAAGGAAGTCGCTATCGTGAGCGCTGACCACGTTGTGTACACGACGAAAGATTTTACTACCGACCCAGCGTCTGACTTGGTGTACTTCCGCATTAGCGGGAAAGGTTTTCCCGTTCTCGATTTTGCCGATTCGGCAGGACTCCTCATCACCCAGCGGTTGGTTGCAGTCGGCGTGAATCCAACCAGCGTGAACCCGCAGGCGCTCCCAACATTTCTCACGAACCTCAATGCCTACCCGCTAACCGACCGGACGAGCTTCGTGCGATCGAGTGAGCGATTCATCCCGACCTACCTTACTGATCCTGTTGGCGACGTAGCGGGCGAGCCGATGTTCACCATTGGGGGGAAGCTCGTCGGTATCAATGTCGGGACGAGCAGCCAAGTTATTCCCGTGAGTACAATAGCAAGTGCGCTGCAGCGCTTGCAGCAAACGGGTAAGGTCACGAGGAATGTGCTCGGGGTGCGCTACCTCGACCTGGATGTCGCGCAGAACTTACTCGTCAGCACGCTCCCGGCTGGCGCGCACGGCGCGCTCCTCATGGATGGCAGTACCACCCAGCCAGCCGTTGTCGCAAAAGGCCCGGCCGCACGCGCCGGATTGCAAGCAGGGGATGTCATTACCAAGGTGAATGACCAAGTACTTTCGGCCAGTGCGAATCTTACCGACCTCATTCAAGCAGTTGCGAACCGGGGTACGGTGACCATTACCTACACCCGTGGCACCGCAGAGCAGCACGTACCCATCGCCCTTGAGGTAACACAATGAAGAAGTCGTGGCGAGCTTTGGTGATAATAGCATCGGCATTTTTCGTTCTGTCGAGCTTTCCGCGCGGCGTGTGGGCGAGTCAAAACTTTGACCTTGCGGTAACGCTAGCGAACGGAAAAATTCAAGAGCGAATTGTACGCGCTTCTTCACTTAGTGCCGCTTTAACCTACGAGCGTAATCAGCTTGGAGTGAAGTACGTAGAGGTGAATCAAATCTACCACGCCTCGCTCATTCCGAACGATCCGAACTTCCCAGACCAGACTGCGCTTACCCAAATTGCAGCGCCGCAAGTGTGGGATACGCGTACCGACGCCTCGAGCATCATCGTGGCGGTACTCGATTCGGGCGTCGACAGTACCAATCCTGACCTTGTGGGCAACATCTGGACCAATCCAGGGGAAATTGCCGGTAACGGCAAAGATGACGATGGCAACGGCTACGTTGATGACGTTCATGGTTGGAACTTTGTAGAAAATACGAATGATTCGCGCCCACAGCGAACACCCGGCGCCACGGTAGCCGGTATGGACCATGGGACAGTTGTTGCTGGAATTATTGGCGCGCAAGGGAACAACGCAATTGCCGGTACGGGCGTTGCTTGGCACGTGAGCATCTTGCCGGTGCGCATACTTGATAGTACTGGCTCGGGCACAACGGTCACCGTAGCCCAGGGGATCCAGTACGCGGTGGCACAGGGAGCCCGCGTTATTAACTTGAGCTTCGTTGGCACAGGCACGAGTCAGACCTTGCAAGACGCAATTAACGCGGCGTACAGCAAAGGCGTGCTCGTGGTTGCGGCAGCGGGGAATACGAACAGCGACTTGAACACCACACCGCAGTACCCGGTGTGCTACGCACACGTTCTCGGGGTTGCGGCGGTCAGTGCTGCAGATGTGAAATCCTCTTTTTCTAATTACGGCTCCTGCGTCGACGTTAGCGCGCCAGGTGAGAATATTTTTAGCACGCTCTACTACGACGTCGCAACTGGTTTTCCGAACCTCGCGGGTGGCGGTTGGTACGGTACATCGGTCGCTTCTCCATTTGTTGCGGGCGCTGCTGCGCTAGCCCTCGCCAACGAACCCGCGCTCACTCCCGATGGCCTCACCGCGCTCATCCAAAAGAGCAGCGTAAGCATTGACGCGCTCAACCCGCAGTACCTTCACGCGTTAGGGACGGGTCGCTTGTCCGTTGCGTCGCTGTTCAGTAATGTCAAGAGCGTACTCATCAAAGCGCAGGACATACTCACCATCCCATTCCGGGGAGATTCCCCACGCGTGCGAGAGTACACGAGCGCGGGAAAGCTCCTGGCCCAGTTCTGGAGTGGTGATTCGAAGAACCAGAATGGTAATTACGTGGCAAGTGGCGACTTGGATGGTGATGGCGTTCCAGAGATTGTCACCAGCGAAGCGCATGGTGGGCAGCCGTGGGTCCGCGTCTACTCGCGAACTGGTACTTTACGTACGTCGTTCCTGGCATACGATAAGAAATTTACCGGTGGGGTGACGGTCGTAGTCGGCGATGTTACGGGAGATGGCGTACCAGAGATCATTACCGGGACAGAGAGTGGGTCAACACACGTTCGGGTATTTTCCAGTTCGGGGAAAGTGCTCGGCCAATTTTTTGCCCTCGACCCAAAGTACCATGGGGGTGTTCGGCTCGCAGTGGCTGATGCAAATGGCGATGGTGTGCCGGATATCGTCGTCGCGAGTGCATCGAGCAATCCACGGATCGCGCTGTACACGTACACGGGGAAATTCATTCGGTCGTTCTTAGCGTTTCCAACGACGTACCATAATGGGGTAAACGTTGCGGCAGGTGATGTGAATGGCGATGGCGTGCCGGAAATTATCATCGGCGAAGTGCAGGGGACGACACGTGTACGGGAGTTGAGTTTGACCGGGAAACTGCTGAAAGAGTTTACCGCGTATCCTTCCGTTAAGTCCGGTGGCGTAAATGTCGCGGTTGGTGATATGAATGCCGATGGTCTACCAGAGATTATTACCGGCACTGGCGCGGGCGCTCCCCCAGAAATCCGCGTCTGGCAAGATGTAGGAAAGAAGCGCTTATCAGTGTTCTCCGCCTATCGCGCCACCTCACGCTCGGGTATCGCTGTAAGTACAATTACCGCTAAATGATTCATCGCCTTGCAGCCCACCCAACCGTCAAGCAGTTTACGCGTTTCGCGATTATTGGTTTTCTCAATACCGCAATCGATTGGACGGTGTTCTTCGCACTTACCAGTTGGGTTGCGTGGTTCGGCATCCACATTCTTGTGGCGAATACCATCGCCTTCCTCTTTGGCTTTACCAGCAGTTTCACCTTCAACCGGCGCTGGACATTTCGCTCAACCGACCCGAAGGTAACCCGGCAAGTAACGACCTTCTTGCTCGTGAACCTCGTCGGCTTGGCTATGAATTTGGCGATCGTCGGTGGGGTGTACCATGCTTCCCATTCGCGATTACTAAGTAAAGCAATAGCTGTCGTCATCGTGCTCTTTTGGAACTTTTTGGCTGGGAGAACATTCGCCTTTAAGCGATAGAACGGTTCTTGCGTAATTGAGTTAAAAGTGGTACAGTCACGGCACCCCTACAAGGGTGTTTTTCACACCTGCATGGAACTCTCAATAATTATTCCGGCATACAACGAGGCAGAGCGTATTCCTGGAATGCTCGAATCATACGCACGAACCTTTCCGGAAGCTGAAATTCTGGTGGTTCCCAATGGCTGTACGGATGATACAGCTACTGTTGTTAGGAAACTCGCAATTGCACACCCGAATATCATTGTTCAGGAAATTCGGGAAACCGTCGGGAAAGCTGTTGCAGTGCGCACGGGTTGGGAACACGCTCATGGAGAGTGGCTCGCCTTCGTCGATGCAGACGGTTCCACGAGCGCTGCTGAGTTTCAGCGCATACTGCAAGCTCGGGACTCTGCAGATGGCGTCATTGCATCGCGATGGAAGCGCGGAGCGAACGTCGAGAATCGTACCGCGTTACGCGAACTAGCAAGTTACCTCTTTGCCGTAATCGTCAAACTCTTGTTCTGGCTTCCGTACCGGGATACGCAATGTGGGGCGAAAGTTTTTCGCCGATCATTCATTACGCCATACCTCGCTCATGCACGGGTAACGAACATGGCATTCGACGTTGAACTCCTCCTGCTCATGCGCGCGCAGCGCGCCCGTATCATTGAGTTTCCCACGCACTGGGTAGATAGTTCAGATTCAGCTGTGCTCGGCTCACCTTGGAAGCTTGTACGGAATAGTCTAACTATGCTCAAAACCCTGTTCATCCTCCGCTTTCAATCCTCGCCTTTGACTGCGAACCACGTATGACCCAACGCCACCCCATATTCGAGAAGAAGAACGTCCTCATCGCTGGTGGCGCAGGTTTTTTAGGTTCGCACCTGTGCGACGAACTCGTCAAGAGCGCAAAAGTAATTTGCGTGGATAACTTTAGCACCGGTACCATTGAGAATATCAATCACCTTTTGCAAAATCCAGATTTCAAATTCATCAAGCACGATCTCTCCGAACCACTTGACCTTGAAACCCTAGCGGAACTCCGACCATTCAAAGTCGCATTCCAAGGTGTGCAGGAAATTTACAATTTTGCCTGCCCAACTTCACCAAAAGAATTTACCAAGTTACCCGTTGAGACGTTGCTGGCGAATGCTTTTGCCTCTCGATACCTCCTTGACCTTGCTGTGAAGTACCAAGCAAAGTACCTCCTCGCCTCGTCCTCAGCAATTTACGGGGAACCCGTGGATACCCAGCCATTCCGTGAAGACTACTGGGGGTTCGTTGATCCAGTTGGTCCGCGCAGCTGCTACAACGAAGGGAAGCGCTTTGCCGAGAGCTTGACCGTAACGTACCGCGAGCAGAAAAAAGTGGATGCAAAGGTTGTTCGCATTTTCAACACCTTTGGCCCGCGCATGCGCCTCACGGATGGCCGCCTTATTCCGGACTTAGTAAAGAGCGCAATTGAAGGCGCGCCCTTGCAAATTTACGGCAAGCCAGATGCCACGAGCACCTTCTGCTTTGTCACCGACCTCATTGATGGCATTGTGAAGATGATGAAGACAAGTGAAGGTGGCCCAATAAACCTCGGCAGCCCAGACCCAGTCCTCCTCGTTACCGTGGCAGAAAAAATTCTTGCACTCACACAATCATCGAGTCCCATCGAGCACCTTGATGCCCACCCCTTTGCCAGTCGGCAGGGGACGCCGGACATTCGCGAAGCCAAGGAGAGACTCGGCTGGTTCCCCACCATTCCACTAGAAGATGGGCTCATGCAAACGATTGAAACCATGAAAGCGAGCCGTATTCTTAGCTACGAATCCCCGGCCTAACATGAAGATTCTCGTCACTGGTGGCGCCGGATTCATCGGCTCGCATCTCGTCGACGCCCTCGTTGCGCGTGGGGAAGAAGTTCTTGTTATTGATGATTTAAGTTCAGGGAAACGCGCGTACGTGAACAAAGAAGCAAAACTCGTCGTGCAGGATATTCGCGTACCAGAGGTACGGGAGGTCATTCGTGCTTTTCAACCAGAGGCGATCTTCCACCTTGCTGCACAGAAGAGTGTTCCTGAATCTCTCAAACACCCTCGGAAAGATGCTGAAATTAACCTCGTGGGGTTGTGCAATATTCTCGAGGCACTCCCCGGGATTGGATTGAAGAAGTTCATTCTGACTTCTACCGGCGGAGCAATGTATGGAGATGATGCTGCGCTGCCCGCTGGCGAAGAGCTCCCTGAGCGACCAAGTTCGCCGTACGGGATTGCAAAACTTGCATCCGAACGCTACGTGCAGAGCTGGAGTACGCTTCACAATTTCCAAGCGATTACCCTCCGTCCAGCGAATGTCTACGGCCCCCGACAGGACCCATTAGGCGAAGCTGGCGTTATTGCCATTCTGGCGAAACGCGCGGTGGAGAAGCAACCGATGCGCGTCTTTGGCACGGGTGAGCATACCCGAGACTACGTGTACGTTGCGGACATTGTTCGGGCCTTTCTTGCTGCTTTGGATTCAAACACAATGGGAACGTTCAACATTGGTTCGGGCAAAGAGACGTCAGTTCTGGACATTATTCAGAATCTCTCACATGTGGTTGGGAATGAACTACCAATTGAACACCAGCCTGAAGTTGTCGGTGAGATGGAACGCAGCGCTCTGAATGCGACATTAGCAGGTACCACTTTGCACTGGCAACCAGAAATTACGCTCCAAGAGGGGATTCAGAAAACGTACGAGTGGTTTCGAGCCGCTAACGGGTAATTCTTTATGAAGAAGTCACAACGAAAGAAAGAGATAGTAACAATCATTGGCCTTGGGTACGTTGGACTTCCTCTCGCAGTCCTCGCACTGGAAAAGGGGTATCGCGTATTTGGGGTTGTGAAGAGCCGGCAAAAAGCAGGCGCGCTTAACCGCGGGGTAAACACGCTCACTGACGAACCCGGTATCACACCGATCATTGCGAAAAAAGTTCTACGCGTCGCGACGTCGTACGAAAGCGTGAAGCGCTCCGACATTGTTGTCATTTGCGTACCCACACCAGTGGATGAAATGAATACGCCAGACCTTAGCCCAGTTATTGCAGCGAGTAAGGGGATTGCAAGAAATCTAAAGCGTGGGCAGCTCA
>CAIPSZ010000056.1 GCA_903867845.1 Candidatus Kerfeldbacteria bacterium
CCTCATGATTGCTTTGATAAGTATCTAGGTCGACAGAATGGGCTTTGGCGATTTCACCTAGCTTTGCGTGAATATCTGCCAAGGTAGTTTTGCCATAAACCTCGGGTTCACGGGTGCCGAGTAGATGCGATTTATACGTTAATTAAGCAAGAGAAGAAGCAGTGACAAATAATCTCAATGATATTAAAAAAAACAGAGTATCATGATAAAGTTTTTACTAAGCAAGAGCTAGCAAAGAAAATTTTCGAAGGCAAGCGTTTTGAAAACTGTAAATTTGAGCATTGTCAGTTTGATGATGTAACTTTCTTAAGTTGTAAGTTTGTGGATTGTGAGTTTATTGATTGTTCACTGAACAATATTAAAATAACGAATACAGCTTGGAACAATGTGGTATTTGAACGCTGCAAAATGCTGGGTATCAATTGGACAGAAGCGCGTTGGCCGCAAATAAAATTAACTTGCCCAAATCCCACTCAAAATAACATTAAAAAATGCACGTTTAGCGAACCTGAAGTGATTAATCTATTACATGCATTTGATATCACGATAAAATAACATCCGTTACGATAATTTCAGAAAGTGCATTACTGTTTAAGTTTACCTTAAGGTAAATGCTATATAATAACAAATAATAAAAAAAAGTAATTTTAAGGATTATAGTTATCAGCCACCACGTCTTGATATTCCAACTTTTACTCGTGCGCAACAGGGTGCAAATCGAGCAGTAGCTGAGCAAATTCAGTCTGCTGTTCTTAGATTGCGAGAAGGACAAGTTACCACTAGACAGATTTCAGTCACAATTATAGAGGTACTTCCTGATACAGATATACTTATTTTGTTGCAACAATGTAGACGTAATTGGAGAGATTGTAATTTTGAATATCAGTCACAGATTCAGTTTGGAATATTATCAATAAAATTCCTTGGAGCGCCCCGTCCTGCTACACCACCATTATTGCAGCCCCCTATCGCACCTTTCTCTTTTTTACTCTTCAGGACGTTACGCGGGTCCATGCCTTTGCCGCGGATGTCGAGAATGCCGCCTTTGGAATCCGAGAGTGCTACGATCTTGTAGCCCATATCGTGCAGCTTCTCGGCCACGTAGTAGCCCACGTTGCCAAAGCCCTGCACGGCAACAGTCGCACCTTTCTTGATCTTCAATTTCTTTGCCAGCTCTTCAAACACCATTGCGCCACCAAACCCAGTGGCTTCGGTGCGGCCAGCAGATCCGCCAATCGCCAAGGGCTTGCCCGTGAACACGGCGGGTTCCCAGTTGCCCGTGAGTCGTGCGTACTCATCCACCATCCAGCCCATGATCTGCGGCGTGGTGTACACATCAGGAGCGGGAACATCCGTACGTGCGCCAAGGTACTTAGCAAAGGCACGCACCCAGGCACGGGAGAGCGCTTCAATTTCTCTCGCTGACAATTTCTTCACGTCCACAATGATCCCGCCTTTGCCGCCACCCATAGGAATGCCGGCCACACCAGTCTTCATAGTCATCCAGAATGCCAACGCCTTCACTTCGTTCAAATCAACTTTGGGGTAGTAGCGAATCCCGCCCTTGAATGGCCCGCGGGCATCGTTGTACTGGACGCGGAAGGCGGTAAAGGTTTGGACCGAACCATTATCCAAAGTGATGGACAGGTTCGCTTCCATGATGCGCTGCGGCTTTTGCAAGGACGCGATGAAAAGCGGATCGAGCTTGGCGACCGCGGCAGCTTTCTTCAATTGCTGCATTGCATTGGCAAACGGATTTTCAGCCATACGGGTTGTAAGTGAGAGAAAAGATGATGGAATGAGACCTGTCAAAGGCAGGCGTACGTACTACTACACCAGTGAAAGCGTTTTACGTCTTCTTCACGCCCCAGTCAATGCGACCGCCACGCTTGCCACTCTTGGCCAGCAAGTACTGGTCTGCTTCGAGTGCGGCTTTCGCCCCTTCCCCAGCAGATATGACCACTTGCTTGAAGGTGATGGTCGTCACGTCACCGGCCGCAAACACTCCCGGTCGAGACGTCTCGCAGTTCGGGCCGATTTTAATTTGCCCGCGCGGATCCGTTTCCAGAATATCTTTCACCCACCCGGCTTTGGCCATGTACCCAATCTCGACGAAGATGACTTCCGCTGGAATATCTTCTACTTGCTTTGTGTCCGTGTGCAGGATGCTCAACGCAGTCACGTGATCATCACCCAGTACCTCTTGTGTCTGTGCGTTCACCACGACGTGGATGTTCGGTCGCTGCGTCATGCGCTGGACCGTGATCGCTTCCGCCGTGAGGTGCTCGCCCATGTTGATGACCGTCACATCCTTCGCGAGGTGGCTCAATGTCGTTGCCGCTTGCACCGCCGACGACCCGCCACCCACCACTATCACTTTCCGATCCTGGTAGAAGTGTGGTTCGCAAATGGAACAGTAGAGCAAGCCTTTGCCATTCAATTTTTCTTCCCCCGGCACATTCAAATGCCGATGTGACAGACCGAATGCGAGAATGACGACTTGCGTCGCTACCTCACCGGTCGCGCCTTTGATGATGTAGGTACCATCGGGCTGCGGTTCCAGTGCCGTTACCGTATCAAAGCGGAATTGCATCCCGTACTTCTCGCCCTGCGTTTTGAACTTCTTCATCAAATCCAGGCCGTCGATGAATTCAATGCCTGGGTAATTTTCAATATCTGGCGTGGTCGCCGCTTGACCGCCCACGTCCTGGGAAATGACAATGGTCTTGTACCCGCGTCGTGCGGCAAACATGCCAGCGGTCAATCCTGACGCACCGCCACCCACCACCACCACTTCGTACTGTTCGGTTGCCATGGGACTAGTTTACACGACCTTCTTCAACTCTTCCATGATGGCTTGCTTGGTCTGCAACCCGACTGCCCGCCACACCGGCTTCCCGTCTTTGAAAATGACAATGGTCGGGATGCTCATGATGGCGTACTGCATGGGCGTGTTCGGGTTCTCATCCACTTCCATTTTGGCAATTTTCGCCTTGCCGCCAATCTCCTTGGCAATGTCTTCCACAATTGGCCCCTGCACTTTGCACGGCCCGCACCACGTCGCCCAAAAATCGACGAGCACCGGCCTACTCTTCTCATCAAGGACTTCGGCTTTAAAGCTGGTGTCAGTCAGGATAACTTCGGGCATACGTGCGTGGGGTTAGTGTGGGGAAGGTGAGTATAGGAATGGTTGGCCTAGGCCGCAATGGCTTTTTTCTTGGGCAAGTAGGTGCGGGACCACGTAGCCATTGCGTGCAGCACTTTCTTGAACGCTCGGCCGCTGGGTGTCAAGCTGTACTCCACGCGGGGCGGAGCTTCGCGGTAGCTTTTGCGCAGGATCATGCCACAGGCCTCGAGCTCCCGTAGGCGCTTAGTAAGCGTCCGGGTACTGGTTTCCCCAACATCCGTGACCAGATCTGAAAACCGTCGAATTTTCTTCTCGGAAAGCCGCTGCAGGATGACAAACGCGGTTCGGTCATTCACGTAGTGACAGAGCCGGTCCACCGGGCACGTTACTGGTTTCGATACTTTCATAAGTAAAGTATTACAAATCTACGCATCCCTGTCAAGTTGGTGGTATTTCTAATTACTTAACGCTTGCTTTAGTAGCGGTACAATTTGCTTTCGCAATTTCACCCCTTCTAATAGCAGCACATCTTTGGTGAATGCGTGGCCAAACACACGTCTAAGTAGATTCTTCGTTTCTTTATCAAAGGCAAGTAAATAGCTCGTTGCTTTTTCTAGCTCAACCAAATTAAGAAATACGTACTCAAGATCAAATTTCTTGTGCAATACTTCGAGTGCGTTGCGTACTTCGAATTGGCGATTTTTCAAAATGCTTTTTGCTCCAAGCATTTCAATTGTGCTCTTTACATTAAAAGCTTTGAAATTAAAAAAGACTACTGATTTTGAATCCTTGAGTAAAGCGTCCACCTTCTCAATTATCTCTTTCTTCTTACCTTTTGATATTGGCATGTTGATTTTTAGGTTAAAAAATACGACCTTTATAAAAGCCGTAGAAATTAGAGTATGAAGGTGACTATATATAGTATAGTGCACTTTCAACCTCGGCCGGAAATTAAGATCTTGCGATCACCAGCTGTCTTGGGCTTATGGATATGAGGTTAACACACTGTACTCAAAAAATCAACAGAAAACCCCACCAGCACGGGCCCGGAGGGGCTTTGCTGGTGGGGCGCGGAAGACCGCAGACC
>CAIPSZ010000057.1 GCA_903867845.1 Candidatus Kerfeldbacteria bacterium
GGGAAAGGCGGTAAACCTCAACCTCACTGTTGGTGTGAAAACTACGACCAGTTATGACAACACATTCATGACTATCCTGCAGAGTTTGAAATTCCTCTAACAATTTCCCAAACCGAATACCGGGGCCTTGGAAAGGAGACGCCCCCGTATCCGGCGATTTTGTCCGGACAGACGCTCGTTTGCGCGAGCAATCGTATCCACCGCAAAGTATGCGTCTGTTCGGGATCGGCCGTCAAGGCCCTCCCGCTTTTATCATCCTGCAAGTAACCCGAAAGGGGGTGAACCTATGAATCTGAACAAAGCAACGTTGATGGGCAACCTCACGCACGACCCGATGGTGAAAACCGCGGCCGGGCAGAAGGTGGCAACCTTCAGCATCGCGACGAACGCGGTGTGGCGGGATGCCAAGAGCAAGGCGCTGAAGAAGAGCGTCGAGTTCCATCCCGTGACGGCGTGGGGCCACTTGGCCGACATCGTGGAGAAGTACATCCGCAAGGGTGACCGTCTCTACGTGGAAGGCCGACTCTCGAACCACAAGTGGGAAGACCGCAACAAGCAGCACCACGAGCGCACGGAAGTGGTTGCCAACCAGCTCATCATGCTTGGCTCCGCACGGAAAGGCGCGAAGCCAGAAGCCGTCACGGCCGAAACCGCGACCGCGTAACCGTTCGTCATTAACAATTCGTCCTCTTGTCAGCCCGGCATCAGTTGCCCAAAGCATTTGGTGCTGGGGCGCAAGTGGAAGAACCTTTACTAAAAATTGAAGTCGGGTGCACGGTTTCCGTTCGGTTGAACGGGACGGCTCGCACGTTGCGTATTGTTGCCGGGATGAGCGACCCGCACCACAACGAGGTGAGCGCGTCGGCACCGCTCGCTCGCGCCATCCTTGGCCGGCGGCGTGGGGACGTGTGCTCCCTAGTTGTGCATCCACCAAAGACTATCTCCGTCATTATCACTGACGTTCTATGCGCGTAAAATATTTTCTCATCATCATTCCGCTCATCTTCTCCATTCACGTTGCTCACGCCGCACCGGCATCGCACGTGGTTATTAGCGAGGTGAAGATTAGCGGGCTCACGGGTTTTAGTACCGATGAATTTGTGGAGCTCTACAATCCAACGGATTCGCCGGTGGATATTACGGGTTGGCAGATGATCAAGCGGACGGCGAGCGGCGCAGCGTACCCGCTGGTGGAAAGTTTTGATAGTGCAACCGTCACCGCACGCGGGTACTTCCTGATCGCACACCCCAGCGGGTATGCTGGCGCGGTCGCGCCCGACGCGCGGTACAGCACGTCAAACTCGCTCTCTACAGACAACAGTGTCGAGCTCGTGGGTCCGCTCGGGGTTGTTGATGTGGTTGGCTGGGGCAAAGCCATGCACTTTGAAGGTACAGTGGCACCGACGCCTGGAAGTGCAAAGAGCATTGAGCGCAAAGCCCTCCCTTCCTCTACTACTGCAGACATGATGGATGGCGGTTCAGATGTATTCCGAGGGAATGGAGAAGACACTGATCACAACGATGCCGACTTCGTGAGTCGCGATATTGCTGACCCGCAATCCAGCGCATCTGATTTGGAATTCATTACTGCACAAGCGCCCAAGCCAAAGGTTACGAACACAAATCAATCTTTATCTACTCCTACTCTAGCAACCGCGCCCACGACTCCTGCTCCAGCACAACCAGTCCCGCACACTGTTGCGCTGTCCGAAATCCTGCCCGACCCCAAAGGCCCAGACACCACGGAGGAGTACATCGAACTCGTGAATACTGGCGACGTTGCCGTTGACCTGACCAACTGGAAGCTCAACGATTCTTCCAAGACCGGGTACTGCATCCCAAAGGGCACGATCGTACCCGGTGGGTGGTTCGTGGTGAAGCGCGGTGAGTCAGGCATTGCACTTAACAATACGGGAGGTGAGTCGGTGACATTGACGGCACCGGATGGCGTGGTGACGTCGACACTATCCTGGGAGGGGACGGTGCCCGAAGCGCAGAGTTACTCGCTCGTTAAAGGAGCGTGGGTTTGGACGGCGAAGCTCACGCCAGGCGCAGCGAATGTTTTCCTGGATACAAACCACGCGCCAGTAGCAAATATTGGTGACGTGGATACGAACGTGCACGTGCGCGACAGTGTGAAACTTTCTGCTACCGACTCGACCGATCCTGACGGTGATGACCTGGATTTCTCCTGGACTTTTGGGGATGGCGGTGTTGGATCGGGTACGAACGTGAAGCATGCTTTCATGAAGGCAGGCACGTTTACCGTTGTGCTCACTGCCACAGATCCAAAAGGGAAGTCTGGTACAGCCAAAGTGACATTCACAGTTCAGGACTACCAGCGGAGTACGGACGTCGTCATCAGTACCATTGTTCCGAATCCTGCGGATGGCGAAGACGAGTACGTGGAGTTGGTGAATACTGGATTGAAGAATGTTGACCTGGCAGGTTGGTCACTGGTCATTGGCGCGAAGCAGCAAATGCTCGATGGTGTCATTGCTACGAAAGGGAAACTCCATCTCGCAGGGGAAGACCTTCGCCTTGCGCTTCGCAACGCTGGAGCAACCATTGAGCTCAAAGATCCAGATGGGAAGAGCGTAAGCGCCGTGACCTGGGCAACCACACCGCGCGGTTCGGCAATCATTCGTCAAGCCGATGGAACCTACTCGACTGGTACCGAAGCGACGGAAGCCGATGCGCTAGGAAAAGTTGAAGGCGCGAGCGTCGTTGTAGCCCAACCTGCAACTGTTTTAGGAGAAGTTCAGCCAAAGAAAAGCGGTGCTGTACCTTGGTGGATTTGGCTCGTCATCCTGGGTGTGTGCGGGGCAACGTGGGGCGGCTGGGCGTTATTCCAGAGTCACCACGTAAAGAAAAACGCTATCCAAAAGTAAGGCAATTCGGTATAGTGTGTCCATGGCACTCCATAGTTCGAATACACCTGCCGCGCAACACGCGCCGATCATCCTCGTCATCGAAGATGAACTTTCGGTTGCCTCCGCACTTCGGGAAACCCTGGAAGAGCGCGGGTACACTGTGGAGACGGCGAACGATGGCATCGCGGGCATTCAGAAAGCTGTAGCTCTGAAGCCTGCCGCTATTGTGCTGGATTTGGGATTGCCGAAGCAGAATGGCTTGGAAGTTCTGGAGAAACTGCGCGAGAGCAAGTCGTCGTTCAGCATCCCGGTCATTGTCCTCTCCAACGTGGAGAGCAGTGTAGTCATGCAGAAGTGCGAGGAGCTTGGTATGCAGTGCTACTACGTGAAGACGCACACCAGCATCCAGAAGGTGATTGAAGCGGTGAGTAAGACGGTGCCGGTGAACGGGTAATCTATTGTACACGTACGAAAGCAAAAAGAGCCCGGAGATCCGGGCTCTTTATTTCGTACGCGGGAAGTTTACTGTGCCGAAACTGCTTTGGTCGGTGCCGTGCAGCAGGGATTGAGCGGGTTCATGATGCAGGTTTTGACGGTAACATTCGTACACAAATTTGCCGCATCGCTGCACGCAATGGGCTGCTGCAGGAAGACGTCACTGTAGGGCTTGCCGGTCGTGTCGTAGAAGGCGACGGAGTACTCATCTGCTTGGTACGCCTTCGCAGGTACGCAGAGTGTCGTCGATCCGGTCGGCGTTTGCACGGCAACCTTGGTCGTCGGCAAGTTCATCGCGACCCTCGCTCGTTGGTAGACGAATGCTGGAAGTTTGTAGCCAATTGTGTCCTTGCCGACGCTGGTAAAGTTGTCGAGTTTGCTGTAGGCACCACCAAACTGCCAGGTTTTCATGACGTACAACCATTGACCAGCACCGTAGTTATAGTCGGGGACCGTGGTGATGCCGGTAATTTCATTCGGCGCGAAAGCTTTTGCTACGACATCTTGGCAGTTCGTCGTGCTCACCCGAGTCGTCTTCTTCGCGTCGCGGTAGAGGTTTCCAAAAGCATCCACGTAGTACGTTACGTTATCTTGCGTCGGAGTATTCGTATTCCCATTACCATTGAGGTTGACGCTCGTTGTTCCCTGGGTCGTCGTTGCGGTATCCGCAGGGACGCAGATGGTATATATCGTCTTGTCGAAGTCCGTGACCGTATTCAACCCGAGCAAGAAATCACTATTCGGTTTGTATGCGAAGGTGAGCACCAATGGCTGAGACGTTGCCGATGCTGCTCCGTGCACGAAGGTGTAGTTTGCTCCCGAGCCATACGTTCCAAAGGCAGGGATGGAGGTATCCTGTGCGTGCAGGGTGAGGTCGATAGGTTTGACCGTGGTTCCGGCTGGAGGTAACCCCGCTTCGATCGTAACGCCGACGATATCTTTAACGTCTAAGTCGAGCACTAAAGCTGGTTGGGCAATGAGTGAGGTGCTTGCATTCGTCGTTGTGGTCGTATCGTTACGGGAAAAGACGAGCAAGCCAGCGGCAAGACCAACGCCAATGACGCCAACGGCAATTAAGGGGACAACCGACGTTTTAACTTTTGTCGTGATTTCTGGCATACGCGTCGCGGTTAGAATGAGGAGGAACACCTCGAAGTATACTCCTATCTTATAGTACGCGATATGACCGCATCCAACTTTACGGTATGCTTGTACTATGTCCAGCCCTAAAGTCCTCCTCGTCGACGGCAATGCCATTATCCACCGGAGTTTTCACGCCCTGCCGCCCCTCACGGCGAAGGATGGCACCCTGGTGAACGCGGTGTACGGCTTTGCCACGGCGCTCATGAAAGCCCTAAAGGACATCAAGCCCACGCATGTGGCAGTGGCATTCGACATGAAAGGCCCAACCTTCCGCGATGATTTGTACGACCAGTACAAAGCCACACGCGTCAAAGCGGCGCAGGAACTCTACGACCAGATTCCGCTCGCCCATGAATTGGTAGCCGCGTTTGGCTTCCCCGTCGTCGAGCAGAAAGGCGTGGAAGCCGATGACGTGATCGGCACGCTCTCGCACCGGCTCGCCAAAGAAAAGGCGCACGTCGTCATTCTCACTGGCGATATGGACACCATGCAACTCGTTTCCAAGAACGTGTCCGTGTACAGCTTGCGCAAAGGCTTGAACGACACCGTCCTCTACACACCAAAGGACGTGGAAGCGCGGTACGGTTTCGGTCCAGAGGATATCATCGACTATAAAGCCTTACGTGGCGATCCGTCGGACAACATCCCCGGTGTGAAAGGGGTGGGCGAGAAGACAGCCACAGATCTCATTAAAGAATTCCACAGCATCGAGGAGATGTACCGCGTCCTAGAGCACGCGCCGCAGAAAGCTAAGCATTTGTCCGAGAAGCTGAAAGAAAAGCTCATGCAGGAGAAGAAGAACGCGTACATGAGCAAGGCGTTGGCGACCATTAAACTTGATGTAGACATTCCGCTGGATCTTGATGCGGCGAAAATTCATAGCGCCGATGCAAGCAGACTCCACGAGCTCTTCGTGAAGTGGGGCTTTAAGAGCCTCGTCGCCAAAATCCCGCAACTCACAGGGGCAGCCGTAAGCCAAGAAGCTGTAAGCCGTA
>CAIPSZ010000058.1 GCA_903867845.1 Candidatus Kerfeldbacteria bacterium
CGCGCCAAGATTGAAGCCGCAGGTTTTTCGGTAAAAGATACGTCGAGCGGGCAAGTCATTGGCAGGCTCTAGGCTTGCTTGATTCGCTCGCCCTTGGTATATATCCATGACAATGGCGAATTTTTGGCAATCACTTCCGAAACCCATTCTCGCCCTTGCCCCCATGGCCGGCGTCACCGATTCAGCATTTCGCCAAATGTGCAAGCACGGCGGAGCAGACGTGCTCTACACGGAGTTCGTTTCTACTGATGCGATTGTGTACGAGAGCAAGAAGACTTTTGAAATGCTCAAGTTCTCCCCCGATGAGCAACCGGTCGTGTGCCAGGTGTTTGGCAAGAACCCCGAGTACTACTACAAGAGCGCGAAAGTCCTGGCTGACCATGGCTTTGCTGGGGTGGATATAAACTTTGGTTGCCCCGCCTACAAAGTAGTAAAGCATGGCGGGGGAGTGACGCTCATGCGCAAGCCCGAGCTGGTGCGGGAAATTGTCCAGGCGACGTGCGAAGGCTCACCCATTCCGGTCTCCATTAAAATTCGTGCCAGTATTTGCAAGGAAGGGTGCGCCGTGGATGATCCGGAAGGGCAGGTAACGGCGATGGATCTCATTGAAGTGTTGAAGGGTTTGCCAATTGCAACGGTGATGATTCATGGTCGTAGTTTTGAGCGACCGTTTGACGGCGCGCCGAATGTTGGCATGATTACGCAAGTGAAAAAGGCGTTCAAAGGTATCGTCCTAGCAAATGGCGGCGTGTACACCCCCGAGGATGCCAAGAAGCTTCTGGATGAGACCGGTGCTGATGGGGTTGGCATTGCCCGTGGGACGTGGGGCCGGCCGTGGTTGTTTCAGGAGATTAAGGACTACCTCGCATCAGGCACGTACACCCCGCACACGTGGCAGGATATTGTCCCAGCAATTCTCCAGCACGCCCGTTACGCCTTTTCGGCAAAAGGGGATCATGGGCTGGTCGAGCTGCGCAAGCACATGGCCTGGTACGTCAAAGGCTTCCCTGGAGCTTCCGCGCTCCGCGGTCAACTTGTCCGGTCAACGTCGTATGAAGAAATTGAAAGTATATTAGCTCGCGCGTAGAAGAATTTTGTCGCAAGGAAGGGCGAAGATCAAACTTGTTTTGTCTGAGCCCTGACGCTGCGACACCTTAAGGGAAGGGGAGGTACGGGAAGGGGAAACCCTAGGGTTTCCCCTCACGATTGGTTACGAAAACCCGATCGCTTTGGACGATCAGGTTTTCGGGTTAACCTCTCCTGCACTTTTGGTGTTTGTTGAGGTTGCTTACTGCGTCAGCATCGTGGCGATGCTCTCAACACTAAAGTCGGCTGTACCAGTCTTCGTGACATTCACGTAGACCGCGCCTCCCCAGCTCGCGGGAATGCTCTGCCCAGCACAGGCCACCACTTTCGTATTCAAGGCCTGCAGCTTGCTGGCGTCGTACGAATTCACAATCGTCGAAACCTTGGTCGTCGCGGTCGTTTTCGTATCCGCCAAGGTTCCCGCGTTATCAGACTTCACAAACGCTACCAAACAGCCCTTGCTGGCTGCCCAGGCACCGTTTGTGTACACGGCGTTCGTCGCTAGCGTATCTTTGTTCTTGAACGCGGCGAGGTTATTGCCGATGCCGTCTGTTGCATTGCCAATTGCCCAGATGAAGAACACGCCGAGCAGGAAGACAAAGATAAACGAAAAGGCGAGCACGATCGGAGACCCGTAAGGCATTTTGCTATCAGAATTTTTTTCCATTGCGCTCACCTCCTTTCTATTGTACTTTTTGCTAGTTGGTTGTTGGGTGGATGGCGATTGCGGCTTCTTGCTTTGGTAATTCAACGAAGCTATTCACGATGAGCCGGAGATCTTCCAGGGTTACTTCGCCAACGCCTTCCTTTTTTGATTCAACCTGGGCGAGGTGCACGCGGGAGCCGGCTTCGTCCATAATATCAATCGCTTTATCGGGGAAGACCCGTTCCTTTAGGTGTAGCTGAGCTAACTGTACCATGGCCTCAATGATGCTATCGGAGTACTTCACATGGTGGTACGCTTCGTACTTCTTTCGCAAGCCTTTCAAGATTTCTATTGTTTGCTCTGCCGAAGGTTCGTCAATGACTACCGGTTGGAAGCGGCGTTCCAGAGTTTGATCGGTTTCCACGTACTTGCGGTACTCTTCCAACGTTGTTGCGCCAACCACCTGGAGCTCACCCCGAGCGAGTGCTGGCTTGAGGATGTCTGCAGCATCAATCGCTCCCGTTGCCTCACCGGCTTCCGCGAGCGTATGGATTTCGTCAATGAAGAGGATGATGTGCCGTTGCGCCGCTATAATTTCGTCTACTAGGGCCTTGAGACGCTTTTCAAATTCACCACGGTACTTCGTACCAGCAATGAGACCAGAGAGATCAAGGGCAAGCACGCGTTTCTGCTTGAGAATTTCTGGTACGTTACCCTGGGCAAGTTCGTTAGCGAGTTCTTCAACTATTGCCGTCTTGCCTACGCCCGACTTGCCGATGAGCACTGGGTTGTTCTTGGTCCGTCGTGAGAGGATTTCAATAACCCGGTAGATCTCGTGCTTGCGGCCAATCACTGGGTCAAGTTTTCCGGCTTTGGCGAGAGCGGTCAGATCTTTGGAGTAGAGCGCGAGAATGTCACCGGTGCGCGTCGAACCGCCACCCGCTTGCTTCTGGAGGAAGAAGATGGCAACACCCAGAACTAGTGCAATGACCACGCTGATGAGAATGTAGTTCATGCTTTCATGCTCCAGATAGTGGCAAGCAGGGTAAAGGCAAGCAGACCGCTGCCCATGAGCAGAGCAGTGGCAACTTTAAAGCCTACACTAGCTTGCTGCTCGACAGTGGTTTTTACTTTGGTGCGAAGCTTTGTTGCGGTTTCGGTTTCCATAGATCTATTATAGCCAACGCTTCAACTTAAAGATACCTATAGTACCCATGGCAATAATGCCAAGGAGCGCGAGTAGCGCGTAGAAGCCGTACGCAGCGCTCACTAGGGGAGTGTGCGGTAGGTTCGCGGCGAAGATGGTCGTTATGAGCGTTAGCGTGAAGATGACCACCGAGATCATGGTGTACGTCTTCATGATGTCGTTCAGGTGAAACGAGATGAGTGACTCGTTCGTTTCCTGCAACGCTTCCACGGATTCCTTAAATGCTTCCAGGTTATCCCAAATATCCTTTGATTGCTCTATCGCGTCATCCAGTGCGTCAGCGGACTGCTCGACGGGCGCGAGGTGGAGGGTGCGGTTGGCAAAGCCGAGTTTCTTAATGGTGTTCTTATGTGCCTGCATGATCTTGCGGAAATCGACAATATTCCGGCGCGTGATGAGAATTTCCTGCACCATAGCTTTTTCCTTGCCACGGAAAATTTGCCGTTCAATGCCGTGCAAGTCAACGGAAATGTGATCGAGCATGGGGAAGCACGAGCGGAGGAGCTGGTTCACCAAGTCGGCCAAGGTCAGGATGACGTTGGGCACGTCTGGTACCTGACTTTTTGCGCTCGCTTGGAACTTCTCAAAGAGCTGGGTAACTTCTGGCCGCTTATCATCGTGCACCGTCACCAGGAAATCTTTGCCAATGAAGAAGTCAATTTCCGAAGACTCAATTTCCCGGGTCTGTCGGTTGTATACCGGGAACAGCAAAACCATGAACGCGTAGCGATCGTACAGTTCTAGCTTGGGACGTTGCCCGGGGTTGAGGCAGTCTTTAAGATTTTGCGCGTGAAAAAACGGGAAGTGCTCTCGCACGTACCGTAGTTCTTCGGTGTCGTCAGTCGTTGCACCGGTAATATTTACCCACCGGTAAGCGGGTGAGACAACCTAGATCGGAAGAGGTCGTGTAGGGAAAGAGTGTCTTCGCC
>CAIPSZ010000059.1 GCA_903867845.1 Candidatus Kerfeldbacteria bacterium
AGGGCGGGGAAAGAAAACTCTTTAACGGGAAACTCATCACTAGTGAAGCTCCGCGAAACGTATTCCTCGGGGAAACCTTGAAGTGTCCAGCGGAAGAATATGACAGTAACCGTCATGCCGCCACCAAAGTAGACCATCATGACAAGGTCGCCGTACTTCAGCAAGCCAAGTTGCCAAGCGTGGTCCAGGCATACACCGCACGATCCAGAAGTCATGTTCCCGTAGTCACGGATGTTGTTCCGTACCTTTCCGGTGAACCCAAGCTCACGCATGTGTTCCTCAACCGGGTTGATAATCCGCATGTTCGCCTGGTGGAATGCGGCGAACTGAATGTCCGCGAACGTTAGGTGTGCTTTTTCAAGCGCTAGGGCAATGGCACCGGTAATTTCCGGCAACTCACCATCATCCCGCTTCTGCACCTTGAGCAGCTTGCGCTCGGCGACTTTACGGACCATAGGCCCGTCCATGGCCATTTTGTGGCGCTGGTCGAACGGATCAATGATCATCTCCGGCGTGATCTGGAGTGCGGAACCACCCGCCGGAATGACGATGAGGTTCGATAAGCTTGCATCCGAACCAGACCAGAACCAGTGCGGCTGGAAATCACTACTCTGGGGATCACATGCCTCGAACACCATGCAGAGCGCTCCACTGGATAAAAGTATATGAACGTTCCGATCGTACTCACTCGTTGTCGTTTCTTCGACATCGGTGCCAATGACCAGGATGGTTTTGTACATCCCAGAGCTAATGAGACCACACGCCGCCTGACACGCCGAAGCGAAACTGGTGCACGCGGACGTTATGTCGGTGCAGAATACGTTTTCATTCCAGATACCAAGCAGTTTCTTGATTTCCGGTGCATTGCACGGCGTGGCGTGATTCTTTGGCGTTGTCGTGGCGCAAATGATCGCCCCAACTTTTTGACGGTCTAGCCCAGATATCTGAAGCGCTCGCTCGGCGGCTTGCGCGCCGAGGTGACTTGAGTCCACCCCTGGCTTTGCCCAGTAGCGCGTGCGGATACCCGACTGTTTCTCAATCTTGTCTGCTGGTGCATCGAACTGCTTCCAACGTGGATCATCATCGCCCGGGATAGTGTCGCCCGGGTATTTTTGGTCCAGGACGAGCAGCGCTACTTGACTCTTGCCATCGAGTTTTTGCCATTCTTCCTGTGCGTACAGTGGCAGACCAGCTGCACGGAACTTCCGTAGCAAGTGGAAGATGTTCCGGAAGTAGACTTCATGAGACGCGAGTGAACTCGAGATTTCTTGGTCGTCGACCAATCGGACGTGACAGTCAGGATTGGTTACATCAAAAATGCTTGATGCGACCGCACTAACGTGTACGCCGCGAATGATGTTACCGATGGACCGATGTTCCATTTCGTACTCCTATTTGTAAAAGATTATTCGTTTTCTTTGCCTCAAACCCTACCGCCTAGACGGGGCGCGGTCAACCTGGTAGCCTGGAATCCATGCGCAAGCGCCTCATTGCCATTCTCATCCTCGCACTCGCTGGCATTGCCGTGTCGGCGTACGCCTTGCACTTGCACTACGACGTGAAGGCGACGTCGTTCTGTAACTTCAACGGGACTTTCAACTGCGACGTGGTGAATAAAAGCTGGGCCAGCCAAATTGCGGGTGTCCCAGTTGCGCTCATCGGCATCATCGGCTACGCCCTCCTGGTCATTGGGAGCGCGTGGCTCTTGATTGTCAAAAAAATCCCCAACTTGACGTGGGGCGCGATGGCACTGGCAAGTGCTGGCGGTTTCGGGTTCGCGCTCTTCCTGACCGGGGTAGAATTTTTCAGCTTGCACACCTTCTGCGTGGTGTGCCTCACCTCACAATTGCTCATCCTGGCAATTACCTGGATGACCTGGGCGACACCCGAGGCGCGTCAGGGCTTGCGTTCCTGGTTCTTCGCTTCCGCGTCGTCTTCCTGAACGTTGAGTTTGGCGAGGTGCGTGGTGAGCCAGACGATGATAATCGTCACGATGATTGCGTAGGCGAATTTCGCGATGAGGCCATTTGCCTCGCCGAAGATTTTTGCGAAGAGCGCTTTCACGGCTTCATTCCATGCCAGTGCGGCCACGAGACCGAGCGCGCCAGTGAGGAGGGTAATTGCCTGGATTGTCGATTTGCGTTTGAAGATGCTCATGCAAAGAGTATAGCAAATGTTTTCGTTTTGGTTGACGAAGTGGAAAAATTGTGCTACAATATACGTGTTCTCAAATAAAAACACACATATGAAAAAGTTGTCACCAGCGTTTCCTCATGGCAACATCAGTTTGCAAATGCTTGGACAAACCATGTACTACGCAAAATCTTCACCTACCTTCGGGCACTCCTTTGCCCGGCGTTTTGCTTCACTCTTCACCCGACGTCCTAAGCGACGCTGGTAACTACCCGGGAGGGTTACCCCTATGATTAAAATCGACGACCTGTTCAAGATTGCAGTCGACAAGCGCGCATCGGACGTGCACATCGTGGCAAGCAAGCCGCCGATTTTACGCGTGGATGGGGTGTTGAGCGAGCTGGATGGCACGCCGCCGCTCTCGGCCAAGGACACGCAGGCGCTGGTGTTCTCCATCATGAACGACAAGCAGAAGCAGCTGTTCATTACGGACCGCGAACTGGACATGGGCTACGAAATCCCCGGTGGCTTCCGCTTCCGCGTGAACTGCCACTGGGAGCGGAATAACGCCGGACTGGTTGCCCGCATCATCTCGCAGCAAATTCCGAACATGGAAGACCTGCTCATGCCGCAAGTGGTGTACGACCTGCTGCGCCAGAAGCAGGGGCTGATTCTCGTCACCGGGCCAACCGGCTGTGGGAAGTCCACCACATTGGCGGCCATGATCAACTTCATCAACAACGAACGTTCCGAGCACATCATCACCCTGGAAGACCCCATTGAGTTCCTGTACGAATCCAAGAAGTCCATCATCAAGCAGCGCCAGCTGGGCACGGACATGAACTCCTTCGGTGACGCGCTGAAGCACGTCCTGCGCCAAGACCCAAACGTCATCATGGTTGGGGAAATGCGCGACTTGGAAACTATTGCAGCAACTATCACCCTAGCGGAAACCGGGCACTTGGTGCTGGCTACCTTGCACACGTTCAATGCGGCGCAAACTGTCGACCGCATCATCGACGTGTTCCCGCCGTACCAGCAGGACCAAGTGCGCATCCAGCTCTCCCTGTTCTTAAAAGGGATTATCTCCCAGCAGCTGTTGCCCCGTTTGAACGGTGGGCGCATTGCCTCGCGCGAAATTCTTATTAATACGCCGGCAATTGCCAACCTCATTCGCGAAAATAAGATTGCGCAAATCAAGACCGTGCTGCAGACATCCGCAGATGACGGCATGATTACCATGGACCAGGACTTGAAGCGCTTGTACGACGCACACGAGATAAGTGAAGAGCTGGCCAAGACGTACATGCTCAACCCAGAATCACTCAAAGAGAGCTAGCGCAGGCGTCTCTGCCTGCGAGTCGTAGGAGGGACAATCACACCGCCGCCCAACCAGGGCGGTGGTTTTATGTAATATAAAGCGCAGGGAGGTTTCTCCCCGCGCAAAGTGCTCCAGGTTTAGCGAACGAGACCCATCGCTACGCTTTCTTGTTGTGCAGTGCCATGTTCACGGCCGTCCCCACGATGTAGGTTGCGCAGACGAGCCACACCCCAGCCCAGCCCAGAACTTTGTAGGCCACGATTGCTAGCACAATGCTCTCAAGGAAGTGCTGTACAAGGTCGCCAATATTCATGTTTTTCTCCTTGTAAACGGTTTCTCTTTTCATGTCGAGTCACTCAATGGGGATGACGATCATCCCATTCGGCGAGTGGCTTAACGTTCCGAACTTGAGAACGAGTGTGTTTGCCGGTGGACGAGGATGCGTGGAATTGTACTTCATTGGTTCAGTTTTCACCTGGATGAAGTGAATTCCGGCGTAACCACCGTGCCCGGTGTTATCACCTGGCAAGGGCTTGCAAATAAATTTTTGTCCGACCTTCAAATCCCCAAAGGTGAGACACTCTCTCGTTGTTCCTATGTATTTTGGCATTGAACCTCCAATGTGTATGTTGTATGGTTTCCAGACAATCTAAAGCCAGCAATGTTTTCTGTCAACACCATTTTTCTTTAAGGGTCCCCAAATATTTGGTGCGGACTGAGCGTAGCGTAGGAGCACGTATGTTTGGGGCTAAGCGAGGCTTCGTGGGAACGGTGGAGCGGGATGCAACAAAGTCGCGTCACGCGAAAACGGAGCTCGACGTGCGAAACGAGCTGGTGCGCCCGGAGGGACTCGAACCCCCAACCCCATGGTCCGAAGCCATGTACTCTATCCATTGAGCTACGGGCGCGCGGAAGAAACGTAGCATTGTACATTCACAAAGGCAATGGGAATGTTATGAAAAGCGTACCCTTGGGGGTACGCTTGTACGGAGCCTTGAATTCACCGTGTTCCTTTGTGGTAAATGTCGCACCACATGTTGTACAATTTTTCTCGGCGTACTGCTTTTTCTGCAGCAGCACGCACCTCTTGTTCGCGGCCTTCGGCAAAGGCCTTAATGATATCTTCCGGGCCCATACCCATTCCACGCGATTCATCAAGGTACCGTCCGGCCATTTCCCGTCCCTGCTCTAAAGCGTTTAATATTTCCTCATCACCCGGGAACTCAGCCTTTACGGCAACAATAAATTCTTGAGGGTATTTCACCGTGTTCTCCTGTGGTTTGTAGTTAGTATTTTGTTAACACGTATTTGTACACCAAATTAGGTATTTTGTCAACTTATACTCATGCGCGCGCCCACGCTAAAGTATTCGTAATTGTATTTTCGCAATGATACAATAATGTAATGCCCATCCTTGCCGGACTCTTCACCGTTCTCGGCCTTGCCCTGTTCGAAATTATCTCGAGCGTGGATAACGCTGTGGTGAATGCCGATGCCCTGGCGACCATGTCGAAGAAAGCCAAGCGGTGGTTCCTCACCTACGGCATGTTCGTTGCCGTTTTTTTAGTACGCGGCCTCCTCCCATTGCTCATCGTGTACCTCTCTAGCCCGCAACTTGGACTGCACGGTGCGCTCACGGCAACGTTCAGCAACGACCCGCACATCAAGGGCGTCATCGAGCATAGCCAGCCCATTCTCCTAGCGGGAGGTGGCATCTACTTGGCTATGCTCTTCCTGCACTGGCTATTCATTGAACCAAAAGAGTACGCGTTCTTCATTGAAGAGCATATCCACAAGCGCTTGTTCCTCTGGTTCTATAGTACGGTTTCGCTGCTGCTCCTGGCTGTGGTATGGGGCACCGTACAGCAGAGCCCGCTCATCGCGCTTGGTGCAGTCATCGGGTCAACAACGTTCTTCATTACCAGTGGGTTCAAGCGGAACGCGGAAGAGCAGGAGAAGAAGTTAAAGAGCCGAACGCTAACCAACCTGAGTAAGCTCATTTACTTAGAAGTCATTGATACGACGTTCTCCATTGACGGCGTGCTCGGCGCTTTTGCCTTCACCCTAGCGGTGCCCCTCATCATCCTGGGCAATGGTTTGGGCGCGGTGGTCGTTCGGCAAGTGACCATACGGGCAACGAAAACGGTAAAGAAGTACCGGTACCTGAAGAATGGGGCAATGTACTCTATTGGCGTACTCGGCTGCATCATGCTCATCGAGAGCTTTCACATACACCTTTCTTCTTGGGTTTCACCGCTCATCACCGTTATTATTGTTGGCATTTTCCTGTGGCTTTCGGTAGATGAACTGAAGAAGGAAAAAGCCATGTAGCCCTTGCATTGAAAAGAAGATGCCATTACAATCTGAACGCGTGGGAGCATAGCTCAGCTGGGTCACGCGGAAAGCGGGACGGGTGCGACCCATTGGAAGCACCCCGGAAGAGCAGACGCAAATAGAAAGACATTTACATAGGGCAGAATATTCGTGGGAGCATAGCTCAGCTGGTAGAGCAGACGCCTCTTAAGCGTACGGTCGGGGGTTCGAACCCCTCTGCTCCCACCACGGAATAATTTGAAAGCACTCTCCAATCAACGGGGAGTGTTTTCGTTTTAAACTGTATATGCATTAGGGTTGACAATAGTAATGTGAAAAGCTAGAGTCACTGGAAATAGAAATCGAAATAGAAAAGGAGTTCCCAGTGAACGCAACATCCGCACCTTCACCAAATGAAAATCTCATCCAGCAAATTCAGGATGCTGCTCGGAGCTGGGCACTGGCGAGTGCGGATCCCGGCCCGCAGACTGACCTTGCACAAGCCATCGTGCTGCTCCTACAATTAGCACCGAAAATTGTCACAGACATGGATGATGTTACGTGCTTTCAGCATGAAGCGCAGGAAGCAGCCAGAGCGTACCTAGCCCGAGATTTTGCAGGTTGCCGAACGCACATCGATCAGGCAGAGGGATGGAAGTCGTACATCACTTACATGGTCGACAAAGCGAGGGAGGACGAAGAAAAGTATGGCAAACGTAAAACCCTAGTCCGATGACTAGGGTTTCTCTTCTTGTAGTACTAGGATTTCTTCAGGGCGTCTTTGAGCGATTTACCAGCCTTGAATTTCGGGACGCGCACCGCAGCAATCTGGATTTTCTCCGTTGGCCGTTGTGGATTCACACCAGTACGAGCGGAGCGTTCCTTGGCGAGGAACGTGCCAAAACCCGTTAGGGTTACTTCGTTACCAGCCTTGATGGTCTCGGTGACGGTATCTTCAAAACCCTGCAGGACGTCTTCCACTTGCTTCTTGTTCAAATTCGCCTTTGCGGCGAGGGTATCGATGAGTTCTGCTTTGTTCATGAGAGCCACCCCCTTTCGGTTGGAACGAATGTACGCTGGTTCTATTATACAACAACTTCCCGGTCGATGCGGGAGATTGATGTAGCTTTGCCGGAATCGTCAAATTCCATGAGAACAGCATTGAAGACCGCTGGCCCGTGCTCGATAATGTCGTGCGTCTTTTTCTCGCCGTTCAGGAAACGAGGCATAATTGCGGCTCGGTCGACGCCAATGATCCCATCGCGCTGCCCGCACATCCCGACGTCCGTGACGTAGGCGGTGCCACCGGGCAGGATACGTGCATCAGCTGTTGGCACGTGCGTGTGCGTCCCAAGCACGGCGCTCACCCGGCCATCCAGGTGCCAGCCCATGGCCACTTTCTCACTGGTGGTTTCGGCATGGACATCGACAACAGTCACGGGAACATTTGTTTCAGCTAGGAGCGTGTCTGCTGCCGTGAATGGCGACGATGGCTCATCATTCATGAACGACTGGCCCATGAAGTTCATGAGCCGTACCTTCCCTTTGGTTGTGGTAATCGTCTTCACGCCTTTCCCGGGTTCACTCGGGTACGCATTTGCCGGTCGGACCAGGGGTTGCTGTTCATCTGCGTACAAGACACGTGCATCATCCTTGCTAAAGGTGTGGTTGCCGCCGGTACCGGCGTCTACGCCAGCGCGACGCAACTCGTCCCACGTTTTCTGGGTCAAACCTTTGCCATGGGCAATGTTCTCCACATTGGCAATCACCATATCTACCGTAAGTTCCTTGCGCAAGTCTGGCAAAAGCTGGGCCACGATTGCGCGCCCAGGTTTGCCGACGATATCACCAATGAAGAGGATCTTCACGATTCGAAATTAGCGAGCGTATTCGATAATCCGTTTTTCTCGAATCACTGTAACTTTGATTTCACCTGGGTACTGCAGCTCTTTCTCAATGCTGTTTGCAATCTCGCGAGCGAGCTTGATGGCAGCGTAGTCGTCAATCTTCTCGGGTTTTACGAAGACGCGGATTTCCCGGCCTGCCTGAATAGCGTACGCTTTTTCCACGCCTTCAAATCCGGCAGCGAGCTTCTCTAATTCTTCTAGACGTTGGATGTACTGCTCGATGCTGTCCTTGCGCGCGCCCGGGCGAGAGCCAGAGATGGCATCAGCCGCTTTCACGATGGCGCCTTCGAGGGTCTTGGGGCTGTCTTCGTGGTGGGAAATGCACTGGTACGCAATTTCCTCGGGCATCTTGAACTTGCGGCGCAAGATGTCGTAGCCAATTTCCGGGTGCGTGCCCTGGATGTCGTGGTCAAGGGCTTTGCCAATGTCGTGGAGCAAACCGCCCTTCTTGCACACGCTCACGTTCGCACCGAGTTCTTCGGCGAGAAGACCAGCGAGAGTGGCGACTTCAATGGAGTGGCGCAAGACATTCTGGCCGTAACTGGTGCGGTACTTCAAACGGCCCAGGAGCTGCAAGAGCTTCGGGTCAAATCCCGCCACACCCACTTCATAGGCCGCTTCTTCGCCAGCCTTCTTCATGTCGGCAGCAACTTCTTTCTTGGCTTGCTCCACGGTGTCCTCAATGCGTCCGGGGTGAATGCGACCATCGGCCATGAGCCGGTCCAAGGTCCGCTTTGCAACCTGACGGCGGACGGGTGAGAATCCAGAGACCACAATAGACTCAGGAGTTTCATCAACGATAATTTCTACACCAGTCATCAACTCTAATGCTTTGATGTTGCGGCCTTCCTTGCCAATGATGCGGCCCTTCATTTCCTCGTTCGGCAAGTTCACAATGGTCGTTGTGGTTTCGGCGGTATGCGGTGAGGCAACGCGCTGGATGGCGAGGCTGATGAGGTTCTTGGCCTTCATGTCAATTTCCTCAGCCGATTCTTCTTGGAATTTTCGAATGCGATCCGCGAGTTCGTCCTTCATATCGCGCTCGGTCGCATCCAGCAGGACGCGCTTCGCTTCCTCCTTGGAGAGGGCGGCGATTTTTTCCAGCTTTGCCACCTGCTGCTCGCGGACCTGCTCCAATTCCTTCCGGATATTCTCCAGTCGGTTTTCGCTATCCTGCACTTGCTGCTTGTTCTTCTCTAATTGCAAGAGCTTGGAATCAAACTGGCTCTCGCGCTGCTCGAGGCGGGATTGCAAGTGCTGCATTTCCTTACGCCGTTCGCTCTCCTCGCGTTTGGCATCGTCAATAACTTTCAACGCCCGCTCCTTCGCTTTGTAGAGGAGTTCTTGTTCTTGCTGCTTGGCGTCTTCCAGGGCTTTCTGGAGTTTCGCTTCGGCGCCTTCAACCTGCTTGCTGGCCCAAACTTTACGGGCGAAGTAGCCGACCAATATCCCGCCGAGCGTGCCGACGGGGAGAAAACCTAACCAAAACCAAATTGGAAGTGTATCGTTGAGTGCGGACATAGGAATGGGTGGGAATGTGTGACATTGTGAGAGGTGCTACCGCGGAAAACCCGCAGAAAACGTAGCTTTGTGACTCTACCACAGCGCCTTTTGAATCGCAACGGTAGCGTTGACTTTTGCTGGATTTCCACGTATACCACAAGAACCCTTAACCCCCATACCCTATGTACCTCGTGCCAACGGTTATCGAAAAGTCCAACTTTGGCGAGCGCGCCTACGACATCTACTCGCGCTTGCTCAAGGACCGCATCATCTTCCTGGGCGATGCCATTGATGACGGCATTGCCAACACCGTCATCGCCCAACTCCTCCTTTTGGAGAGCCAGGATCGGGAGAAGGACATCAAGCTCTACATCAACTCTCCAGGCGGCTCCGTCACTTCAGGCATGGCAATTTACGACACCATGCAGTACGTGAAGCCAGACGTGAGCACCATCTGCGTGGGCATGGCCGCCAGCATGGCCGTCGTCCTCCTCGCGGGTGGAAAGAAGGGCAAGCGCCTCGTCCTACCGAATGCGGAAATTCTCATTCACCAGGTCATGGGTGGCACCGAAGGCCAAGCATCGGATATCAAAATCCGCGCCGAGCACATCCTGAAGATTAAGGACCGGCTCAACGTCATCCTGTCCACACCAGAGGCAGGCTGGCACCAAATCCCACAATGGCAATCCCCAGTACGCGCCACGA